>JAFPNP010000203.1 GCA_017411125.1 Kiritimatiellia bacterium | reverse complement strand
GCCGCTGTAGCGCCAGCCGCCTTGAGAGCACTGTCACTCGCGGCAATTGCCGTGTTCTTCAATATATATTTCACAGCGTCACTAGGCGACATCAATCCCTTATTTACTTTGTCAAGACAACTGACAGTATTGATTGTACCGGCTATCACCGATGTAACAACAGCCGCGCCAGCAGCAGCCTTTGCTGACTGCTGCAATGTTGAAGCTGTCTTGTATCTATTTTGTATTCTTCTATGGGCGCCCTTACCCTCGTCACCGCCCTTTGCAATTGTCTCGGCCTCTTTTTTTGTGACTGGACGCGACTCAGCACCGTCCTCTTTTAGTCGATCAGTCACTTTCTTTTGTACTTCCCTGGCAGCCTCTGACACCTGCGGCCGCGTATCCTGGTTCTTGATTTCCGTCTTACGTGCTGCATCCTTCACATCGCTCAATTGATCAGAAGGGCAAACCATTGAATCCGTTTCTTGGTAATGCGGCTTCCCGTCAGAACCATACTCCCGAAAGGCGTTTGCGGTTTTCTGTCCTGTTTTGTAGTATTTCAACTGGGCACCCTGCACCTGTTGTCCGTCCTTGACGATGGCAATGTCATTGACAGGATCGTTTGTTCCAAGGGGTGAATTCGAATACCTGTCCGTAAACGCACGAACATCTTTGTCTTTCAGGATTGCATCAAGGTTGAAGGTCTCCGCGTGAAGTTCCTCGGCGACAAATCCCGCTCTCGTCGCCAACGGCGCACCACCAGATATGCGCGCGTCCGTCGCCATAATCGTATCGGTCAGTCTGCACTGCTCGACAATCTTACCCATCTGATTAGCCGCAGACTGCGGCCATATCATGCAAACCTCAGCCGTTTTCTCGGCGCCTGAATACTTGTTTTCTTCATTCATTTGTGCTTTCCTTTCTGCGCCAGCATTTGACGGCCTTTTTCTGTCAGGCGGTATTTCTGCAAGCGACTACGTGGTTTTTCGGGAATGGTGTATTCAATGATGCCGTCAGACAACAACATCTTAATGATTCTTCGCAAGTGACCCGAATAGTATTCTTTGCCCAGCGCAGCTGTTATATCTCCGCTACTAAGCACTTGATCTGCAAGAATTGACGTTATTCTTACAAACAGCGACACAACTTGTCCCTGACTTGTCCCCACGACTTGTCCCTGACTTGTCCTTGACTGGGTCACGACTCCACCTATGACTCCACCCGTGGGTGAAATCGACCTTTCCTTATTAACTGCCGTTTCCGTCGTTCTCCGCCAGATGATCGTGTGGAAAATGGCGGAATCTGGCTTGTATTGCGGTGTTGCAAGTCCTTGGGCTTCGCATTTTTCGATAATGAACTCGGTGCCGTGACCTGAACGCTCGACATATCCGGCCCAGTCAAGCGCCTTGGCAATCACCTTGTTGCGGGCAATGGACTCATGTGTTGTCAACAAAGTTTCCGCCGTCCACCCTCGCGGGAGCGTTCCCGGATTCATTATCTCAAGGCGATCACGGAAGAGCATCACCTGAACCGCCCCGTTCGATTCGTAATCGCGATGGCAGACAGCGTTGACAATCGCCTCGCGCACGGCCATCCGAGGCAACTCATCATGCGCCGCAGCAAGCCCGCGCTCATCGGGGATGCCGATGGTTCGGTCTATGCGCCCCGTCGGCGAGACGCCATCTGCGTCTGCATTGCCGAATTGCGCACCAAGAACGCCGAGGTAAATATCCGATCTCTCAACCTCCGGCAGATACAGGTCTCGCGCCTCGACATCGCAAGCGGGTTCTTCCTCAAAAAGGAAAACATCGAAGAACGTTCCCAAGAGCGCGTCTTTGCGGACATACTCCGCGAGCATCTGCCGCTCTGCGGCAAATTCACGTTGTACGCTGGATATGAAAACCTTGAATCTCATGTTCGCCTTTGGGCGCTTTGTTTCATGCCGTATATTATACCATTTTTCCACTCCGCCCACAGGCGCGAGTTCAATTCTTTTGCGTCAATGCTCATGCCAACTGAATAGCAAGAAGTGTGCCAAGATGGAAAACATCGACAAAGCTGGGGTATTAGCGAGTTCGATGGCCATTTATGAGTCAGGGGTGGCTAATTAATGGCTAAGGCAAAGGCGGTAAGGCAAGATCGCGGAGATAACCAAGACCTCTAAGACAACTGGGTTAACTAGGACGGCTAAGACGACTGGGACTGTTGAGATTACTTAGCCGTCTCAGTAGTCTCAGTGGTCTCAGTAGTCTCAGCCGTCCCAGCAGCCCCAGCCGCGCCTACTGCCAGCCTTTTCTTTTCTTGATGCCCCATACCGTCTGTGAGACCTTGCGGCGGATTTCATCGGCGCGGGCTTCGAGTTCGACTGCGGTTGCCGCGCCGTCGAGTCGGCTGTAAACCGACTTGTCCCAGTCTTCGCCCCGAGCAGCGGTGCGGGCGGCATGCATCCGCTCGCGTATTCCGCCATGTTTGACGAAGTCGGCCTCAAGGTATTTTATCAGCGAATCTATCAACGAGCGCGCCTGGTGGATGAGCGTAATCGCCAGATTGCAGCAGGTTTCCGCAGGACGGCTCTCGAAGATCGGCTTCCAGTATTCCCAGTCGGAATGTTCGCGTCCGAGTTTCTTTGCCGCGACGGCGCGCTCGTCATTCATTGCCCATGGCGGCGAATCATGCGCCTTCAGATAGTCGAGATAGTCTTCAAGCAGTTCGTCGAGCGAAGCCCTCGCCACGTTGGTGAGCTTAAGTTCGGTCTCTTTGCTTGTGCCGGACGAGGCGCTTCCCTCGGCGATGTTCTGTTTGCAGCTTCGCGCAGCCTGCGTCATCTGGTCAACTGTACGGTCGCCATGTGCCGGCAAAAAGCGGCGACAAAAAACAACCGTCATCTGATAGACGACCTCGCTCTTCTGAAAGGCCGTCAACTTGCGGTAGCCGCCATGCGGCAGCACAATCTGCGGAATCTCAGGCATGAGGCAAGGGGCCTTCGGCTATCCACTTTCTCAGGGTCGTGCGGGTGATGTTGAGCGCGGCGGCGGCCTTCGAGACGTTGCGGGCGTACTTCTCGAATACGCGGCGAACATGGGCGCGAATCGCTGAGTCGAGATCGTCGGGGATGTCGGCGGAGTGGCGTGGCATTTCGCCGTTCAGCTCCCGCTGCTCGGCGATGAGCTTTGCGAAGTCATCCTCCTTGAAGACAATCGCTCGTTCGAGGATGTTCAGGAGTTCGCGCACGTTGCCGGGATAGGGGTATACCTCAAGGGCCGTCTTCTGTTCGTCTGAAAGGTGCTTGCGGAAGTGGTTGAACCACCAGTTGTCGGCGATTGCGCCGATGTCCTCCGGGCGTTCGCGGAGCGGCGGGATGCGGAGCGGCACGACGTTGAGTCGCATGAAGAGATCTTCGCGGAACTTGCCATCGCGGACAAGTGCGGGCAGGTTCCTGTTGGTCGCCGTGATAAGCCTTACGTCCGTCTTGATCTCCACCGTGCCGCCTACGCGCATGAAACGGCCCTCTTCCAGGACGCGCAGCAACACACCCTGCGCTTCCAGCGGCAGTTCGCCGATCTCGTCGAGAAAGAGCGTGCCGCCGTTTGCCAGCTCGAAAAGCCCGATTTTCTGCTTGTCTGCGCCCGTGAACGCGCCTTTTTCGTGTCCAAAGAAGCAGCTCCCCAAGAGTTGCGGCGCGATGCTCGCGCAGTTGAAGGCGTAGAACGGATCTGTCCGGCGAGAAGAACGGTTGTGAATCTGCAAAGCGACCGTCTCCTTGCCAGTACCGCTCTCGCCGAGGATGAGGACGCGGGCGTCAGGATTCGCCGCCACGAAATTGATGCGTTCGCGCAGGTTCTTCATCTGCGGACTGTTCCCGATCAGCTCGCGGTTGCCATACCGTCGATAGTGTGCGACGAGCTTTCGCGCCTTGTCGCTCCACGCCTCCTCTCGGACGCCGTTCGCAAGGTACCGAACCGCCTGCGCATACGGCTCCTCGTCGCGATAGTTCCGGTAGGCGTACATGGCGGCGCAGATCAGTTCGTGGTACTGCGGCACCGACTTCGGAACCTTGCCGCCCTCGACGGCATACGGCAGGACGTCGGCAACATCGACCTTGAACACATGTCCGACCGCTTTGACAAGCGATCCGTTGAACAACTCTCCATTCACCTTGCGCACATCAAGGAGCGGCGCGATCAGACGTTCCTGTTCGTCGCTCATAGGCAGCGCGCTCACCCACGTCATCTTGGGTCCGCGCAGGGACTTCAACGCCGCCGCAAGCCGCTCCTCGTCCCCGCCGAGCGACAGGCCAAT
>JAFPNP010000202.1 GCA_017411125.1 Kiritimatiellia bacterium | reverse complement strand
GAGCGTCTTCATGTCGTCCGGGCCTTTGCCGCTCTTGATCTCCTGAAGCACCATGAGCAGTCCGGCGACCGTGCCGTCGAACTCGATGCAGGGGACGTCAAGGCCGAAACTGCCCTCGTCAACGTCGAGGAAATATGCGCCGGGGAGCTTCGCCATAGTGGTGGATTTGCCGAATCCTTCGACGGCGGCAATCGCGGCGACGATTCCACGCGGCTTCTTGTTCTCTCGTCTGATGGTCATGCCGTCACCTCTTCCTTGAAGGCCTTTTCGATTGCGTCGGCGATTTCATCGTTCTCGCACTCGTTGAAAATCCCCATGAGTCCCACCTTTTTGTTGTGGATTTTTTCCTTGCGGCTCCTCACAAGTTCAATAACGGCATCCGCGCCATAAGGCTTGTCCCACGGTGTGACCGTGATACTGCTGCCCTTGTCAACGCAGAACGCAATACTAAAGCGACTATGCCTGACCACATAGCAGAAGTAGCCATCCTTGTTGAAGGCGAATCCTTCTTGCGCAAGCTCCATTTGAAGCGGCAACACCACGGTGCTAAGCATGACCGTGTGGCATTGCAACACCTCCCTGACTTTCGCATTGTCGATGTTTGCGCTGATGAAGCGCGATACCTTTGCGAAGGAATCCTGTTCGTCCTTCAGGGAAAGTATCTCGCCAAGGTACTTCGCCTGTTCCTTTGTAGCAAAGCCAACCTTTTCGATGAAATTGACCTTGCCGTCGGACGGTACCTGTGCGTCTGTCAGCTTTTCACCTTTGAGTGCGGCCATGATCTGTTCTTTTGTCATTGTGCTTTCCTTTCTTGGTCTTACTCGTAATCGTCATCGCCAAGTTCCTTTGGCTCGGCCTTGGGCTTGGCTACGTTTTTCTTGGGCATCGGGATATTCACCTTCTCGCCCTGCGCTTCGCCGTCCTCGATGACGACGGAACATTCGCCGTCCGTGTTGGTTGACACGCGCGTGGCGATTGCCTGCAATCCGTTTTCGACAAGCCAGTCGTTGAATTCGCCCAGCGTTTCAAGGTCGAGCTGCTCCAGCTTGTCGAGACGCACGAACTTGCACTTGGGATTGAGACGCAGGGCGATGGCGGCACCGACGATCATCTGCTGCGAGCCGGACATGCAATCCCACGCCTTGCCGTCAAAGAGCAACGTGCCGTCCTCCACGGTGAGGCCGGGATAGGGCAGGTCGCAGCCGTCGAGAAGCGCAATGCGCGCCTTGCGGATGTCCTCGATCTCCTTCGTGAGCGCGTCGTACTGGTCGCTCAAATCGTCCGCCTCTTCCTCGCGCCGACGCTTGGCGGCGTTCTCGGAAATCTTACGGTTGGTTTCCTCGAAGTCGGCGATCTGCGCCTCAAGTTCCGACGTGTCCTCCATCGTGAGATCGGCGGATTCCGCCTCGGCGATGTTCGCCTCCAGACGCTTGACGGCTTCGGTGATTTCCTTCAGCTGCGCCTTGTAGGTGGCGAGGTGACGCTTGTTCGCCTCAAGGTCGTCGGACAGCTGCTGCTTCACGCCGTTGCGCCCCAAAATCTCCTGCTGCTGGGCGATAAGTTCCTTGATGGACACGGGCTCGTCCGGCACGTCCTCATAATATGGCATGTCGGCCGCGGCCTTCTTCTTCTGCTCGGCCATGCGCCCGACGGTGGTGCGCGTGTCGTACTTCGCCTTTTCCTCGCGCTCCAGCTTCGCCAGCTTGTCGCCGATGCCGAGGATCTGCAAGAGGATGTCGGCCTTCTGCTTGTCGTTCACGTTCAGAAACTGCGGCAGGTCGATGGCCAACTTGCTGATAAGCGAGTTGATGAGCGTCTGCCCGTGCCGCTTGCCGGTCGAATCCGTGACGGTGAGGTCGGCGTTCTTTCCCTTGCGTTCGATGACAAGGCCGTCGTCCGTCTCGATGTGGATCGAAGCTTCGCCGATCGCGTCCTCGCGCTTTGGATTGCTCGGCCTGTACTTTTCGCCGCCAAGGGCGAATGCGATTGCGTCCAAGACAGATGTCTTGCCCTGTCCGTTGCGGCCACCGATAACGGTAAGCCCGCTCTCGTTCGGCTCAAGGCGCAATGCCCGGAGCCGCTTGAAGTTGCTGATTTCCAGCAGTGTTATTTTCATTGTTTTTTACCTTTCGTGTAGTAGGCGGCTTCATACCGCCCGTAGAAATTCTTTACGCGCGTCTTCCAGATCATGCCCTTGTTGACCATGCGGTTGAGCGTCCACCATTTCACGTTGCGGCTCTTGGTCGTGCGCAACACGATGTCGCGCGCACGGAGCGGCTTCCCGGCCTTGCGGAGAATGGTGAGGATTTCGCGGTAACGCGCCTTGAGCGAGTTCGGGTCTTTGGGCTTGTCGATGAGCGTCGTGTGTCGCATTCCTATCTCATCCTTGCGCCTGAGCAGGGCTTTCGCCGTAGCGATGTCGCAGTTGGGACAGTTGTATGTGCGTAAGCAGTTCTTGCAATGATCCGCAAGGGTGCGCATGTAGGCAACGCAGTCGCGTTCCCAGTTCGCCTGTTCGACCGTGCTCATGATCGACGCTCCACCTTCGAGTTGTCCGCAAGCCACTTGACGAAAGGGCGCGTGGGTATCTGATGGTGTGTCCGTTGAGCCGGAAATGCGGCGGCACGTTCTTCGTGCGGCGCGTCCAGGCGCGGAGCCGGTCTGTTGTGATTCCGTCGATTTCTGCGGCTAACTCGTCCGGCTTGGCGATGTCGGACGGGATGTAAGAGTATGGTTCCGCAATCCCCCTGCGCGAGCGGTTCAAGATGCGCAAGACCTCATCCGACGAGATAAGACCAGACCTCGACGAGCCGACGAGCCTGTACGACTGGCGGACTTTGAGGCACAGCCTCTCGCAAATCAAGTCTCTGCGCAGAAAGTTCATTCTTCGTTTTTCCCTTCGTTGACGGCCTGTGCCGCTTTGAGGGTGTAGAACTTCGAGAACGATGCGGCGGATCGAAACGTCTTTTCGGCGGCAGACTTGATAGACTGCGCCTCGTCTTCGGTGCAATAGAACTGCACCCCAATCTTCTTCCCCTCGGCGGGGCTTGTCTCGTCATCTTTAGCAGCAGACATTTTGTTATCCTTTTTGACTTTTCGTTATCGCTCAAGACAAAAGTAGTGGCAATTATAGTCAGACTGTGATATAATGTCCCTATCTTGCCTTTGAACGGCGTGTAGTTTATCACAATCTGTCATAGGAGTCAATAACAGAATGTCAAAAAAAATAACAAAGTTTGCGGAGCGGCTTCGCGCACTTCGCGGAATGCGCAGCCAACTGGAAATGGCGGCATTCGTCGGCGGCGTCACCCAAGCGGCGTGGGCACAATGGGAAATGGGCGCACGACAGCCGAAGCTGGACGTGTTCGCGTACCTCTGCGAGAAACTCGGCGTGCATGCGGACTGGCTGCTTGGCCTGGACGATACGCCGCAGCCAGCCAAGCCGACAATCGACGAACAACTTGCCCTGCTCAAGGCTCAGCTCGGCGAAACGTCGAAGAGCATGGAGGGCATCATGGAGCAGATCAGCCGTCTGGAGAAGGAGCGTGAAAAGCCATGAAGCCGATAGCGTATGCCGTGGTGTATGGCCTAGCGTGTTTCGCGGGGATATTCGTTTTAGCGTTCGCGTTCTTTTGGATTTCGGAACTGCTTATCCCTAATCGTCCCGTGGACTACAGATCGCTTACGCAAGATTCGTTCACGTTCGCCGTAAAAGTTTGGTGCGCAGCGATGATTGTTTCCGCAATCGGCTACTTCGTGAAGAGACCTAAAGGCCGGACATGAAAATCTCTGGGACGGCTATTGCGATAGCGTTTTATCTCTTTGCGGCATGGCGTACAAGTGGGTTAAGCGGACTTGTTGCATCCGCCGTTTTGGTGTTGCTGGTGGCGGTTGCTAGAGAAGGGGAAAAGGAAATCAGCAGAGACATGGCTTTTTGGCTCGACTTGATATATTGGTCGATCCTTATTGTGCCGTTCTTTATAAAATGAAAACGCCGCCGGATCGCTCCGACGGCAAGGTGGTTACAGACTGTAACCTTCTCACTCGACCCAACTTTCAGGTTTCAGGTCGGCGTGATTTTTAAGAAGCGAACGCGCAAGCCGGTGCATAGCCTCCGCGATCTGGATGTTGCTCTTGAATGCGTAGGCGCGGAACACAAGATAATCCGGCTCGCGCACGGTGAGGGAGCGCGTTGGAACGGCTTTCAGTTCTGGATTCGTCCTCGATCCGGCGGGACGGCCTCCTCGATTGTGCTTGCGGCTCTTCGCCGCCCTGCTTCTCGCCGCCGACAGTTCGGCGGCTGACTTCGTTTTTCTTTCGTATGCCATTTTAATGCTTTCTGTTGAGTTGAAATGCGGTCTGTAGTATACCAGACCGCATTGATGGATAACAGCAATTTTATCATCTGCCATTAATTCGGTGGTCTGGCGAAACGTGCCCGAAATCATCGACAACGGCAACGTCGAACGGTGCGGTCGTGCGCAGTCCATCGCCCAGCATCTGCGTAAGAGCATGGTACGCCGCACGGCTGACGTGCGGCTCGTCGATCTTATCCGTGGGACGGCTCACAACGACCTTTCGCACGCGCGTGCCGTCGGCTGACGTGACTTCGACCTGAAGGATTCCCACGCCGTAGAGCGCGTTCTTCGCGGCCTCGCGCTTGCGGTCGAGTTCCTCCGCCGTGCGCGTGAGGTCTGTGAGTAGCGGCACGAACTGCGGCAGTTCCCGTGTCGCCACGCCGCACTCCCCTGCGGCGCGGCGGTAGGCCGTCCAGAAGTTCTTTGCGGAAAGTACCTTGTGGTAGCATTCCTGCACGAGTTCCAGTTGGGTGCTGATGCTCTTGATGTCCATGTCACGCCTCCCATGCTTTCCAGTAGGTTGTCGGGCAGTTGCATTGGCGTCCGGCTATCCTGTAGCGGATGTTGGCAATCGCCTTTTTCGCGCTGATGGCCCATGTCTCGAACAGTCCGAGGTGGGTTTCGACTATCCAACGTTTCTTCATGTCATGCCGCCTTTCTGTAGATGGCTTTCGCCTTGTCGCAGATAAACTTGGCGAACGTGTTGACTTTCTCTTCAGGGTTGTGGTTGCACTTCGTGTAGCACTGGCGAACAGTCCAATGCTCACGGTCGATCTCGATATCAACGAACGGCTTGCCGTCCTTGTAGAGGAACACGATGAGCGACGTGCCTTTCGCGATCTTCTCGTCGTAGCCCATTCCTCCGATGCAGTTGCGCATGGCGTTCCCCTCGTCGATGAGAGACTGGACGGACATGGGCAACACGACTGTAAGGCCGTGCTTTTTGAGGCGCGAGAGCATGGCGAACGCCTCCGCGACGGACTTGATGCCGGAGTTGAACACCCTGCGCTCCCGTGCGCGTCTCCTGTCCTCCTTCGCCCTGCGGCGCATCTGCTCCTCGTGTTCGCGCCTCTCGTAATCCTCCAACAGCGTCTTGAAGTTGCGCGGCATGGTCACGCCGAACGCCGTGATGTTCTCTCCCGCGTTGAACACGTACTGCGCGTAGCGGCAGTATTCCATTTCGCTGATGTCGTTCTTCTCGCACCACTTCAGGAGTTCAACGCGGTCTATCGTGTTCGGGATGAAGCGCGAATAGTAGCCACGGAACGAGTGTTGCGCCCTGCGCCTGAACTTGGCTTCGGCGAGGGTGCATTTGCGCCTGTAGGCGGTGAGTATGTCGCTGATCGAATAGGCGGCGTAGAATCCGCCACGGCAAGAGTGCTGCCGAATCTCGTTCAGGTGGGTTCGGAAGAAGTTGAACAGTCCCTTGTCTGCGGAGAGTTGCCGAACGAACGACGGCGTTATGAGTTTCCACAGTTGAGACTTGCCCAGAAACTCCACGCCACGGCTGATGCGCCAACAGTCGAGGTAGTCGAGTATCTGGATGCCGGAGTTGACGCTCCACCCGCAATGCTCGTACTTCGTCCCCTCGAACCAGTTGAGATAGTCTCCGCCAAGGTCGATTGTGCCGTTCTCGCGGTCGCAATATCCCCAGTGGCCGATACAGGCGTCAACGTCCTCCCAGACGGCTTGGTGCTTGCGCCCGAACGGCTCGTTGCACCAGTTGGTAAGATAAGAGTGCGTGAAGTTGTGGAAGATGATGTCGCGCACGTAGTATCGTTTCCTGTCGGTGTAGTACCTCGCAACCTTCTTGATCGCGAGTTCGCCCGTGCGCTTGTTGCGCGTCTTTACTGCGTAGGTGTCAATTCGACATTCTCCGGCTTTCGTCGGGACGACGGCGTTGTAGATTCGCGTCGTGTTCGCGCCCTTGTAGTTCGCCTCGCGCTTGCGGATTTCCTTCAATGCGTTCATGGGTCGCTCCTTTCAGAAGTCGAACGTCTGCTGCGCCTCGGCGAGTTTGCGCTTGCGCTCTTCCGCCTCGCGCTTCGCCTGTTCGCGGATTTTGCGTTCCAGTTCCTTCTTGCGGCGTTCCGCCTCTTCTGCTTCGCGCTTCGCCTCGGCCTCCGCCTTGATGCGTTTGCGCTCGGCTTCGGCTTCCGCCTTGGCGCGTACCTCCGCCTCGCGCTCCTCTGGAGTAAGCGCGGCAAGTCGTTCCTCTTCCCTGCGCTTGGCTTCGGCTTCGCGTTCCTCGGCAGACTTCTTCGCGTCTTCCTCGGCTTGCTTCTCCTCGTCGGTCTTGTAGGTCGCGCCCTCCGGCTCGTCCTCGAAATAATGCATGACAAGCCCGAAAGCCTCTTCGTCGGGCATGCAATACTGATTATTGGCGGCGTGTTTACGCGCATACGAGGTGACGAACTTCCAACAGCCTTGGATCGTCTTTCCCTCTGCTGAAATTCGCGCCATGAGGTTGGGGCTGGCGTTCGCAAGTATGTATTCAAACACGCGCTTCTCGATTTCGTTGTCTGCTTTCAGGTTCATGGTCATTCTCCTTGTTTCATTGCGTTTTTGACATACCACCGCCACGCGGCGGTGGCTTTTTCACGGTCTGCGCCGTAAAAGAGTTTCCCATGCGTCGGCGTAAATATCCAATATCCGCCGTCGATCTCGGCAAGAAGTTGTCCGGCTTTGCATTTCAAGAGTTGCATGGCGCGTTCTCCTTCGGTTCGGGTTTTCCGGAAACGACGTTGAATCCGTCCTTGACGAGTTCAAACAGTTTCGGGTCAAACGGATCGGCTTCAAGTCGTTCAAGGAATTCTGCAAGCGACATGGTTCAGTCCTCCTTGTTCCAGATAAAGAGTTCATTCTCGCCGGGGACATAATCAAGGCCTGTTTCCTCGCAATGGAAGATGTCAGCCCAAGCCCCGTCACCCATAGCCTTGTAGAAGTCAGCGAATGAGTATTCGCCGCCGTCGTAGCGGCTAAACTCCTTTCGCCGTTTCATGTCGCTTGCAAGGTATCTAGATACTTGCCGCAGGGACATTTCATTTTCAACATGCGTGAACATACGCACGGGGTGGAATGTGTAGCCGTTGTATTTCATCGTCGTGTTCCTTTCAGTAGAGGTCGTGAAGACGGCAGAAAGCGTGAAGACGCTTGTATGCGCGTCCGTAGTCCTGCTCTTCTTCTTCCGCATTGGTGAGCGTCGGAAACATCTTGCGCACACGGCGCAGGGTATCGTCGTGCCTCTCGCCGAATTGCGCCTCAAGGTTGAACATGGTGCTAAGCATCTCGGCTACACGCGCTTCACGCATCGCCTCATGCGCCCGTTTCTGGAGTTCTTCAAGATAGTTCATCGGATGATTCCTTTGTTGTTAGATGACGCAATGATACTTGTTTGCAAGCTTCCGTGACCTTCTGCGAATGTGGGCATAAGAGGAACCCTCAATGTGATACCTTGCTAGACGCTCACAAATCGCGCCAACAAGCGGATGCACGTCACGAAAACTGTTCTCGGCGTTCTTGTAATCAACCATGCCGTTATAGTCGATTGCACGCATTACCATTTCGCGCCAGTACTTTGCGCTTGGGCGCATCTGCATTGCGCGTTTAACGAATTCTGCTTTTGTCATTGTCGCGTTCCTTTCTGTTGATCGGCTTGTTGTCGGTTGGTTCAGATTCGTTCGCCCATTCGCCGTGAACGTAGCCTTTCGCCACGTCCGTGCAACGGTCGCCAGTTCCGCCTTTGACGAAACAGCGGTCGCGGTTCAGGCAGTTCGTGCAGTCGTTCATGCCGCAACCTCTTCGGGCGTGAGGTCGCGCTCGGCGCACACTCCCAGATAGACGGACACTTGACAGGCCCACAGCCGCTTGTGTCCCTGCTTCCATGCCTCGATCTCGGATTTCGTGGCTTCGCAGTTGTCCGCATCGACCATGACGGATATGTCAAAGCGTCCGGCTTCTTCCGGCATGTCCTTCCCGAAATTCAGGCAGTTGGACGGAACATAGTCAAAGCAGTTTGCGTCGCAGACGGCCTTAAGCGCGTCCTCAATGGTGGCGAATCTGCCGCTTACGGGATTGTCTCTCGATGTCCAGGCGCAATGCGTCAAGTCGATTTCGCCACGGTCGAAGACGTCTTCCGTCGTGTATGCGGTGTAAGACTTCACGTAGATTTGTTCGTTCGGGTTCATGGTTAGTGTTCCTTTTTCGCTGAAAACCATAGTGCGGTGAACGAGACGGCGCAGAATGCCGCCCAT
>JAFPNP010000201.1 GCA_017411125.1 Kiritimatiellia bacterium | reverse complement strand
TTTCAGTATTTATGAGGAGAATGGCAAAGGATGGAAGGATGGACAGTAGGGATGTGAACTGGCTTTTGGACGTTTCGCTTGCTGGCTGTCTAGCATGGTGTGTAGAGGGGTGCTACTTTTTTCTTAATAGGCTGCATACTGGATGCTTTTCGGGGATGGAGAGGGTAGAATTAGGAAAGGATGCCGTAGGTTTGATGAATAAGATGATTGCAGCTTATGGCAGGGAGATTCAGGCATTTGCCATTCTGTCGGTTTGGGTGCTGCTCCTTTGGCTGCTGTCGCATAATACATCGGGGCGTGGACATGCGTCAGGAGCGCGGGGAAAAGTGGCGTTAATTCCAACGTTTCAAGATCGTCGGATACGCTTCTTCCTTGGAATGGGAATTATGTACTATTTGACGATGGCCTCGCTAAGTTCGGTGGGCAACTTCAACGAGCTAGGTTTTCGCCTGCTGTATCCTGGCACGATAATGGCGGTGATAGGGATATCAATTGCCGTTGCGGAACGGATTAATGTAGATGGTTGGCTTGCATCTTTGAGTTCATTGCGTTTTTCTGTGTATTTGTTGGTGGTGTTTGTCGTTGGATGTCATCTGCTATCGGCAGAATTGGGCATTAGACGCCTTTTAGGGGTAAGCGTGTACAGTATTGGCGAACCGTATCAGCAGAAAAAACTGAAGCTGACAGAGAAATATGGCGCTGAGCGGTCAGGATCAACGGTTGTACTGAAAGGGCTTGGCGACCCCGATTTCTTTATTGGATGTCTGAGACCAGATCTGTATATTGAATTTCCAAAAGGATGCAAGCGGTACTGAACTATGGGCGTTACGCATATAATTCCAGGGATTGATGACCCGACTTGCGGGATTGCCGTTGCGGCCAAGCAGCTGATCGCGCGGGGCGTGGGCGAAGCCGGTGAGGTGTGGGTTCATTCTATGTGGACTCCTTTGGCCGTCAAGGCGAGCTTTTGGGCGTTGTTGACGGGAAAGAAGCTTGTCCGAATGCCGCATGGTTGCACAGACCCGGCGAAACTGAGATATCACTGGCACAAGAAGCGCTGGATCGCGCCGATTGAGCGGTGGCTCTTCCGTCGAGCCGACCGACTAATTGCCACATGCAGCGAGGAGGTCGAGTGGATCAAGGCATTTGAGCCGAAGGTGAAAAGAGTGGAGGTCGTACCGTTGTCGCCTGTTTCAGTTGGCCTCGTCTTGTGTCCCATGTCTCCCGTCGGCTATGACTCCGCGCAGACCTCAATGCTTAAGTTGCTTTACGTTGGTCGGCTGCATCCGTTGAAGGGTGTCAACTTCCTGCTTGAGGCTCTTCCGGAAGAATGCAAGTTGGTTGTCATCGGGAAGGACGATGGTGAGGGCAAGAAGCTCAGAAAGATCGTTCAACGGCTCAGCCTTGACGTGGAGTTCAAAGGAGTCGTAAGCGAGTCCGAGAAAGAAGCAGCGTATCAATGGTGCGATGTGCTTGTGCTGCCGACGCTATCCGAAAACTTTGGGCTTGTTGTTGCCGAGGCGCTTGAGCGCGGCAAGCGAGTGATTACCACTGATGGCGCGCCGGCGTGGGGCGACGGAAATGATTATGGTGGAAGGTTGATTTACTTGAAGGGTTATCGCGGCGGGACGCCTGAGGAGCGTGTGCTGTTGCTGAAAAATGCGATAAACAAGCTGAAATGTCATTGTTGATGAAAATCGTGTTTGGGATTGTTGCTGCGTTGATGGTGGTCGGGTCGTTGCTAATCACCATCGCCGCGCTATTCCCGCCAAAGGAATACAAGGGAGACAGTATGACAGATAAGTTCTTGTAAGGGATGAGTCTAATGCATAACGAGGTGGCACATGAAAATCGCCCTAATCGTCATTGGCGCAATCGTCTTGGCGACCATTGCGCTTTTTATTTGGAGTCGCATAGCTTACCGCCGCTGGCGCAAGCGCTTTGACGGATTGCCGCCGGACGAACAGCGCAAGGAGCAGGAGCGAGTTTACAGGGCGCACCAGTAGTAGGTGCGATAATCAGGTAATTAAGAGGAGGCGGAACGCATCCGCGCAGGTTTTTAGGCTTGTGGAGGAGCTGTAATGGCAATGCCGCAGCAAGACAATTACATTGAGCAGATACATCGCCTTGAAGGGATGATGGCATACGCGGAGGCGCACGGCGACTGGGAGGAGCTGGAGCGGCTCAAGGAGCGTCTGCGCAGGCTCGTCGAGAAAGTGTAGCGTAGAGTAGCGATAGCAGCAAATGAAGAAGCCCCGTTCGGTTTGACCGAGCGGGGCTTCTTGCGTCTTGGGCGATCACTGCGGGGTTGCTGTTTCGCGGTATTGCGCATAGGAGGCGTGTCGACTCTTCGCCCATTTGACAATCCTCGCTATCCCCCTGCAACAGGCATGGATGCCAAGTGCCCAGAAATAGAAGTTGAACGTGAGGCACTGGACTTTGAACAGGGATATTGAAGTCGCAATGGAGTATCCAGGTGCGGTGCATTTCACCGGAAGCGGGAAGCCCCAGTGCGTTATCGGCCCCACCGTTGCGTCTTCGGAATGGTCGACGTAGAGCTTGAAGTCCATCGTTTGCCAGAGCAGATACACACCTGCCGTCGTTGCAAAAGCCATTAGCAGAACGTGGATTGCCTTTTCGCACCTCGTGAGACCAGCAAACGGCGCGCCTTTTATCCAAAGGAACAGCCAGCTCAACGCCACGACCGATGCGAATGAAGCGACGGCCGCAACTGTCTGTCCGGCAATACAGAAACACCTGCGCAGTCAAAGAATGGGTCGCCCGTTTAGGCTATGCGTTATTGCGCCGATAGAACTTTCTTTTGCAGTCATTATGTTTTTGGGGCGCGGGCGTCTTGCGATGCTCGCGCCCAAATTGCATATTCACCGAAATCGATTGTCAAAACAGATAGCATCAAAAGGTCATTTCGGCAGATGCAATGGCATCGACTTTGACAATTGCTCCATTTGATCCACTAGCAAAAAGTCATTGCAGCGTCAGTTCGTTGTCGTCGGGTCTGCGGACCTCCCACGGAAACGCTCCAAGTGTTACGAGTGCCTCGCCTGCGAGAAATAGCGAGCCGCAAACCACAAGCGTTCCGCCGGCTGCACGAGCCCATGCACACGCCCGCGCCAATGCCGCCTCCAGGGAAGAACAAGACTCCGCCTCCGAGAATCCGGACATGAGCATTCTCTCCGCGACGGCCCCCGGATCGAGGGAGCGCGGGTTCTGGATCGGAACTGCCCATCCCCGTGTCGAAATCGCGCTCATGATGCGCAGGTTCGCGAGAACATCCTTGTCGCCGCAGAATCCGGCTACAAGTCCCACGGGACCATTTGCATCGACGCCCGCGCGGTGCAGCGAATCCCGCAGGGCTACCGCGCCATCCGGGTTGTGCGCCCCGTCTACTATTATAGTGATGCCATCGTGCTTGACTCGTTGGCAACGCCCCGGCCACACCACGTGTTCAAGCCCTGCCACGACCGCATGGTCCGGGATGTCCAGCCCGCAATCCTTCACAAGGGCGTCGATGGTGGCGAGAACCGTCATGGCGTTCTCCGCCTGGAACGCGCCGGCGAGCGAAAGATTGATGGGGGGCAAATTGCGGTGCGCCGTGGTTGCTACGAAAGGCGATGACGTCTTGTGCGCGGATACGCAATCCGGCGAGGAATAGAACGGCGCCCCATTGAGCGATGCCACGCGCTGCACCGCCTCCTTGGCACTTTCCGGCATTGCACCGCATATCACGGGGCGGCCCGGCTTTATTATGCCCGCCTTTTCCTCCGCGATAGCCGCATGGGTTGAACCAAGCCATTCGCAATGGTCCAAACCTATGCGGGTGATGACGCACGCAAGGACCGTCTTGACGACGTTCGTCGCGTCAAGGCGCCCGCCAAGACCGGTTTCCATCACTACCAAATCGGGCTTCGCCCGTACGAAAAGCACGAACGCGACAGCAGTGAGGCACTCGAAGAATGTCACTTCCACCTTCTTTTCGCGTTCCAGCGTTTCAACGGCGGCGAACACGGTATCCGCAGCCGCGTCCAGCTCCTCGAAGGATGCCGGTGCGCCGTCCACGAAAAATCGTTCGGCGAGCGAAACGAGGTGCGGCGACGTGTATCGGCATACGCGGTAGCCCGCCGAACGCAACACGGAGTCGAGCATTGCCGTGACGGTGCCTTTGCCGTTTGTTCCGGCTACATGTATGAACTTGAGGGAATCCTGCGGATTCCCCAACGCGTCCAAAAGGGCGCGTGTCGTTTCCAATCCAGGGCGCATACCGTATCGCCGGCGCGCCGCAAGGCGTTCCAAAAGGCTGCTTTGCTGCTGCATGGATATATATTATACCACAGATCGCCATCTTTGCGCGACGGCAAAATTTTGGTATAATCCCGTTCAAGCGGTGAAGCCGCCGCGTTAAAACGGAGATGAAACGATGAACGAACAACTGGAAAAAGCCGCCGCCGCGCTGCGCAAGCGCGGTTTCAAAGCCATATGCTTCACAACCGGCGCCGAGGCGCGCGACTACGTTTTGAAAGAGGCTGCGGACGCGCACACGGTCGGGTTTGGCGGATCAGTGACGGTGAAGTCCGTCGGGCTTGCAGAAGCGCTGGAGGCCGCCGGCAAGGAGATTCTGCGTCACGGCGATCCGAAATGGATGCTCGAGCAGAAAATCGACATCATGCACCGCGAGCTGACGTGCGATCTTTTCCTGTTGAGCGCGAACGCGCTCACGCTAGACGGACGGCTCGTGAACATCGACGGCAACGGCAACCGCGTGGCTGCGTCGATATACGGGCCGGGCAAGGTCATATTCATTGTCGGACGCAACAAAATAGTGGACGGCGGACTTGATGACGCCGTGGCACGGATAAAGCGGTGCGCATGTCCGCCAAACTGCCGCCGGCTGAACAAGCATACGCCGTGCGCAATTACTGGCGAGTGCGCCGACTGCGATTCGCCGGACCGTATCTGCATGGTGACCGTGGTGATGGATCGTCGTCCGCGCTCCACCGACGTGCAGGTGGTGCTCGTGGACGAA
>JAFPNP010000200.1 GCA_017411125.1 Kiritimatiellia bacterium | reverse complement strand
CCCAGACGTTCGCGCCCTTGCGGACTATCGCGGGCTCCTGGTCCGGGCTGGAGAACACTCCCGGCCCGACGATCAGTTCGAGGATGTCGTTCGGCGTGATGATTCCGGCCGTGCCGCCGTACTCGTCCAGCACGACGGCGAGGGGCTTGCGGCTTTTGGCGAAGGTGACGAGCAGGTCGTCCAAAGTCACGGTTTCAGGCACGAAAAGCGCATCCTCCATCTTGCCGGTCGTAACGTCCACGATCCCTTCGATGGCATCGGGCGTTCGGTTGTACACGGGAAGATAGCGGTGCTTGGCCGACTTGCACACCGCCTTGCGGAACTCTTCGTCACGGTCCGAATCGCAGCCCTCTATGTCCACGCGAGGCGTCATTTCGTCGTTGGCGCACAGTTCCGAAAGCCGCAGCACGCCTTCGACCATCTCCGCGTCCGCCATAGACACCTCGCCGTGCTCCGCCGCCGACTCCATCACCGACACCAGCTCGCCGTCGGAGAGAGCGCGTCTTTCCCTCTCCAGCGCAGGAGCGAACGCGCGCGACGCGAGACGCAGCGCCTGGTTGAACGGCGAAAGAAGCACCTTCCACCACAAAAGCACGCGCGCGCACGCCGGCGCCGCCTGCTCGGCATACTTCAGCGCAAGCCGCTTCGGAGTGATTTCGCCGAACATGAGCAGCGCGACGGTCATCACGGGCACGGCAAGCCAGCCGCCGCCGTCGATCGCGCCGGCGAAAAGACGATAACCGATAGTGGAGATGAGAAAGTTGACGAAGGTGTTGGCGACGAGCAGAGTGGAAAGCAGCACGGCCTTGTCCGAAAGACACCGCCCTATCAGCTCGTCGGCCTTCTCGCTGCGCGACTTTATGCGGGCGCGCTGCACTCCGGTGAGCGAAAAAAGCACGGTCTCCGCGCCTGAGAAAAACGCGGAGAGCGCGAACAGGAACGGCAGTATGGCAATGCTCATAGCGCGGCGCGGTCGCACAGGGCGGACACGAACAGCGCCTTGATGGTGTGCATCCGGTTTTCGGACTCGTCGAACACCTTGGAGTACTTGGACTCGAACACCTCGTCCGTGACCTCCAGCGCTCCGCACTCGCGCGTCACGTCCGTCTCGTGGTCGTGGAACGCGGGCAGACAATGCAGGAAAAGCAAACGCCCGTCGAGGTTGCCCGTGGCGCGCATCAAGTCCATGTTGATCTGGTACGGGCGCAGCATCTTTATGCGCTCGGCGGTCTTTGCCTCCTCGCCCATAGATACCCAGACGTCGGTGTACAGAACGTTAGCGCCCTTCACGCCCTTGACCGGGTCGCTGAACACGCGCACGTCCACGCCGTTCCGGCGGGCCACCTCCTCGGCCTCGGCGAGAACGCGCTCGTCAGGGCGCAGCTCGTTCGGCGCGCAACACACGTAACGTATGCCGGCCTTGGCGCACCCCATCATCAGCGAGTTCGCCACGTTGTTCCGCCCGTCGCCTACATATGCCACGGTGCAGTCCTTGAACGAGCCGAAGTTTTCGCGTATCGTGAGCAGGTCGGCGAGAATCTGCGTCGGATGGTAATCGTCGGTAAGGCCGTTCCACACGGGTACACCGGAGTACTTGGCGAGATCCTCCACGGTCTTCTGCGCGAAACCGCGGAACAGTATGCCGTCGTAGATGCGGCCAAGGACGCGGGCGGTGTCCTTGACGGACTCCTTCTTGCCGAAGTGGATGTCAGGCCGCGTAAGATATTCCGCGTTGCCGCCCTCATCGCGGATGGCGATGAGCGACGAATTGCGGGTGCGCGTGGACGACTTCTCGAAAATGAGGGCCACGTTTTTCCTGTGCAGCAGTTCCCCGCGTATTCCTGCGGCGCGGCGGGCCTTGAGCTGGGCGGCAAGGTCGATGAGACTGAGCATCTCCTCGTCCGTGAACGAGGTCATCCGCATGAGCGAGCGGTTGCGCAGCTCTGGCATCCATGTGAGCATTTCGATTCTCCTGGTCTTTTGAAAGCGCGGATTATACCAAACCGGCATGGAGAAGTCAAACGTCCGCGCGCATGACGTTGCCATGAATGCGGAAATTATGATATAATACATCTCATCCAAAAGGCACAACCGCATGAAATACCATCTCGCAATCGACATCGGCGCGTCTTCGGGACGCCATATCCTCGGTCATCTCGAAGACGGCAAGATGATACTCGAAGAAGTGTTCCGCTTCGACAACTCCCAAATCCGCAAGGACGGCCACGACTGCTGGGACCATCAGGCGCTCGCCCGCAGCGTGCTGCAGGGAATCGCAAAATGCAAGGAACTCGGCAAGATACCCGCAACGATCGGCATCGACACGTGGGGCGTGGACTTCGTGCTGCTCGACGAACGAGGCCTTCCCTGTTCCGACATGGTGGCGTACCGCGACTCGCGCACGGAGGGCGCGGATGCCCTTGTGAACGCGGCGGTCTCCGCCGACGAGCTCTACTCCCGCTGCGGCATACAGAAAATGCTCTTCAACACCGTCTACCAGCTCGCAGCCCTAAAGAAGGAGCATCCGGAACAGATCGAAAAGGCGCAGCGCCTCCTCATGGTGCCTGAATACCTGAACTTCGTCCTGACTGGCAAGATGGCGAACGAATACACGAACGCCACGACGGGCAACCTCGTCAACGCCCGCACAAAGGACTGGGACTGGGAAATCATCGACCGCCTCGGCCTTCCGCGCCGCATCTTCGGCAAACTCGAAATGCCCGGCACGGTTCTGGGCGGCCTCACGTCCGCCGTGCAAGCGGTGGCGGGCTTCGACGCGCAGGTTGTCCTGCCCGCCACGCACGATACCGGCAGCGCGTTCCTCGCCGTTCCGGCCCGCGACGACAAAGCCATCTACATCTCAAGCGGCACGTGGTCTCTTCTCGGCGTGGAGAACGCCGAGCCTATCACCACGCCCGAAGCCAAAGCCGCCAACTTCACGAACGAAGGCGGCGCGTGGCACCGCTTCCGCTTCCTCAAAAACATCATGGGCCTTTGGATGATCCAGTCCATCCGCCGCGAACTCAACGGCGTGGACTACGTGGAAGGCAAGGAGAAGTCCGCGTCATGGACGCTCGCCGACTACGAAAAAGGCCGCAAGTACTCATTCGCCGATCTCGAGAACGCCGCAAAGGCGGCATCTTCGTTCGCCGGGCGCGTGGACGCCAACGACAAGCGCTTCTTCTCGCCGGATTCGATGATCGCGGAAGTCGTAACGGCGGCCGACGTCAAGCCATCGACCGTGGGCGAACTGATGCAATGCGTCTATGCGTCGCTTGCCGACTGCTACGCGAAGACGATCCGCAGCCTCTCGTCGCTCACCGGCAAGAAATACACTTCTGTCAACATCGTCGGCGGCGGCTCGAAGGACGGCTATCTCAACAAGCTCACCGCCGGCGCGACAGGGCTTGAAGTATTCGCCGGCCCCACGGAAGGCACGGCGATCGGCAACCTCGTCGTGCAGTTCATCGCGGCGGGAGAATTCGCAAATCTGGCAGACGCACGCGCCTGCATAGCGCGAAGCTTCGACGTGACGCGCGTATGAGGCCGCGAAGATTTCAGAAAAACAAAAAAAACAAAGGAGGATGAAAGCAATGAAGAAAGCGTTCATAACGGGCATAACAGGGCAGGACGGCTCCTATCTGGCGGAGCTGCTGCTTTCCAAGGGATACGAAGTCCACGGACTGATCCGCAGGGCATCGACATTCAACACGGAACGTATCGACCACCTGTATCAAGATCCGCACGTCAACAGGCGCACGCTGTTTCTGCACTACGGGGACATGGGCGACAGCTCCAACCTCATCCGTCTGGTGTACGAAATCGCTCCCGACGAGATATACAACCTCGCCGCGCAGAGCCACGTGCGCGTCTCGTTCGATTCGCCGGAGTTCACGGGCGACGTGGACGCGGTGGGCGCGATGCGCCTCCTCGAAGCGATACACCTCACGGGCCGCGCCGACAAGACCAGATTCTACCAGGCTTCCACCAGCGAACTCTTCGGCCTCGTCCAGGAAGTTCCGCAGAAGGAGACCACACCCTTCTATCCGCGCAGCCCCTATGCCGTGGCCAAACTCTACGCGTATTGGGCTGTAAGAAACTACCGCGAGGCGTACAACATGTTCGCCTCAAACGGAATCCTGTTCAACCACGAATCGCCCCGACGCGGCGAAACGTTCGTGACGCGCAAGATCACACGCGCCGTTGGACGCATCAAAATGGGACT
>JAFPNP010000199.1 GCA_017411125.1 Kiritimatiellia bacterium | reverse complement strand
TGCTACCACTTCCGGATGCCGTACTGGACCTACATGAAGACGTTCCTCAAGTACTTCGAGCGTCTGAGCTACATCCTCAGCCAAGGCACGCACGTGTGCGACGTGGCCGTTGTCAATCCGCTCGAGCCGTGCGTGTACAACAGAAACAGGGGCAATGTCTCCGTGGGCGTGGCGCACGACATCGTGCGCCGCCTAGTCACGCAGGCGCAGACCGACGTGGACTTCATCGACGCCGATTCGCTCGCTGCGGCGAAGGCCGAAAACGGACGCCTTCTTATTGCCGGCGAAGCGTATCGGGCGGTCGTCGTGCCGGACATGATTGCGATCAGGCGTTCGTCGCTTGAAAAGCTCGTCGAACTAAAACGCGCGGGCGGCAAAGTAATCGTCCTCGGCGAAAAGCCGAAGTTCACCGACGCGCCGCACGCGGAAAAGACGAAGATCGACGCGCTCGTCGCGAAGCTGGCCGGGGACGATGCCGCATTTCCGGCAAAGCCGTCCGCCGGGCAGTTAAAGGCGATTGCGGACTCCGTCGGCACCCCCGACTTCCGCGGCCCCGGCGCGTCGAAAGCACTCCACCGCCGCATCGGAAAATACGATGTTTACTTTATCTGCGATCTCGCCGCAACCGGCGAATGCACGTTCCGTTCGCAGGGGACGCCCGAACTGTGGAATCCATGGGACGGAGCGCAGGCGTCGCTCCCGGACTTCAGGCGCAATGCGGACGGCACAACCGCCGTCCGCATCTACGGCGACGGCTCGCCGCGCCTCGTCGTATTCGCGCCGGCGGGTGGCAACCCGGCGCCCGTAATCGCGACGGACAAGGAGATGCTGCCGCCCTTCTCCCTCGACGGCGAATGGGACTTTACGCTAAAGCCGACGCTGGACAACAAGTGGGGCGACTTCCGCCTGCCCGTGCGCGAGCGTTACATCGGCGCGGAAATCCGCCGCGTGAAGATGGCCGACGCGGACAAACTTGGCCTTCCCGCCGAAATGACCGTCTCTTACGGCCCGCAGTTCCTTGACGGCAACGGCTCGCCGTTCCTCTTCTCGTGGAGAGAGGGTGCGGAAGGGATGCCGGGATTCCAGGACTGGCACCACGGACTGAACGGCGTCGTGGGCGACGACTTCTTCGTTCTGGGGCCGTACAGCAGAAATCTCTACGACGTCGCGCCGCCGCGCGGCGCGAAGCCCGGCGTCTATTCGTACAAGACGTTCGTTTACGCTCCGTGCGCCTGCAAGGCGAAGCCCGTCGCGCACGGCGTGGCGCCGAAGTCTGTCGCAATCGACGGCAAGGCGTGCAAGGTGGGCGAAGAGGTCGCGCTTGCGGCGGGATACCACGAACTGACGGTGCGCTACGAGTCGTTCGGCCGCGCCGCGCTCGTGATGATGCGCACGGACGTTGAAAGCGTTCCATCAAAGACGCCGCTTTCGATGCGCTGGCACGGCGACCCGGCCGTGCTTCCGTTCGACCCGTTCGGTGGCAAAGTCAAGGAAGGCGTCTATACGGCTACGCTCCCGCCCGCGTGCGAGGTGATTGAGATCGCAATGCGCGGGACGCTGCTTTCGGCAAACATCGCCGGCGCCAAAGCGGATATCGAGCGCATTGACGGAGGGTATCGCGTGAGGCCGCGCATGACGAACGCGGGCGTGGCCGCGCTCACGCTCAGGATCGCGCACGAGCCCGGCTTCATCGGCGGCGCGGCGTTCACGGAGCCAATGCGCCTCAGGTGCGGCAAGGGCAGAATCGCCCTCGGCAACTGGGCGCTTGCGGCGGACGGGCTGCGGTTCTACTCCGGCGGCGCCGTGTACGAGAAGGAGTTCACGCTAACGAAGGAGCAGGCGGCGGCAAACTGTTCGCTCGACCTTGGCCGCGTCGGCGCGTGCTGCGGCGTGTCGCTGAACGGCGGCGAGGAGAAAGTACTGTGCTGCCCGCCGTGGCGCGTCGCGCTGGACGGCGCGAGGGAAGGCGTGAACAAGCTGAAGGTCACGGTGTACAACACGCTCAACAACCACTACCAGACGATTCCCACGCGCTACCGCACGACGGTGGAAAACGAACCGTCCGGCATCGTCGGCCCGGCCAAACTGCTTTTCACCGGGAAATCCAGATAGACGCCAGATTCCCGCGCACGATGCCGCAGGATATGGTATAATCTACGCCATGCTTCTGGAAGTAAAGAATCTCAGAGTCGCGTTCAAGCGCGGCGGACACGAAACCGTTCCCGTTCGGAACGTCAATTTCTCCGTGCCGGAGCACGGGCGCGTGGCGCTCGTGGGCGAATCCGGCTGCGGCAAATCGCTCACGGCGCTCTCGCTAGCCAGGCTTCCGCCGACCGACAGGGCGAACATATCCGGCACGACGTCGTTCACCGGCAGACGCATATCATACGTGTTCCAGAACCCGTCCGATTCGCTCAACCCTGTAATGCGCATATCCGCGCAGATTAGGGAGGCACTGCCCAAAGGAATGACACGCTCCGCCGCCGACGCGAAAGCGGTGGAACTTCTTGCCCGCACCGGGCTTCCCGACCCCGTCCGCGCGGCGCGGGCGTACCCTTGCGAGCTTTCCGGCGGGCAGCAGCAGCGCGCGATGATCGCAATGGCGCTTGCAGCCTCGCCGGATCTGCTTGTGGCGGACGAGCCGACCACCGCCCTCGACGTGACCACGCAGAAGCAGGTGCTCGAATTGATAGATTCGCTCGCCGCCGAAACAGGCATGGCGGTATTGCTCATAACGCACAACCTCGGCCTTGTGGCAGGACGCATGGACGAGGTGAACGTGATGTACGCTGGGCAGATAGTGGAATCAGGCCCCGTACTCGAAGTGCTCGCCAATCCGCGCCATCCGTACACGCGCGGGCTTCTGGCCGCCGTGCCGGCGCTGGACGCGCCGCGAGACGCGCCGCTTGCCGACATCCCCGGCACCGTTCCGCCGCCGGACCAGTGGCCGGACGGGTGCGCGTTCTCGCCGCGCTGCGCGTTCGCCGACGACCGCTGCCACAGAGAAATGCCTTCATGCTCAACGAGCGGCGCAGTCCGCTTCGCTTGCTTCCATCCGTGACACTTCGACGCCGCACATCCGCGCGCAGTTGATACATGCGCCGATCACCTGCGGCCGTGACGGCACGACGAGACGAAGGCTTTCGTCAAGTTCCTCCGCGAGCAGTTCGCCGAAGCGGGCGTTGCCTGCGATTCCACCGGAAACGACGACTTCGCTTCCGCAGTCGCGCGTTTCCGCCGCATGGTTCAGCAATCCGGCGAACGTCCGGGCGTTCGCCGCAAGGATATCGGCAGCAGCCACGTCGCCGTCTGCTTCCGCCTCGAACGCGAGCGGCGCGAACGACGCCACGAACGACGGCCCGCGCCGGTAGATTTCCGGCACGAGCCGATCCAACGCCATGCCGGCCTTGCGCTCGACAAGCGAAGTCAGCGCGGTTGCGGCGGAAACGCCCTCCGATTCTCCGAGCGCCGCCCTGATCACGTCGCGCCCGATGTCGTATCCGCTTCCGCCCTGTCCAAGCAAATACCCCCATCCGCCAAAGCGCGTCACGCGCCCCGGTTCCTTCGCGTACACTATCATGCCCGTTCCGCTCACACCGGCCACGCAGCGATCGGAGTCCGTGGCGGACGCAATCACGTTCATCACGTCGTTTTCGCACTTGACGCGCTCCACGCCACACGCCTCCGCCACGGCGGCGGCGAATCTGGGGCCGTCGTCCTCCGTAAATATCCCGGCAGTTCCGATATATATAGCCGAAACGGATTGTGGATCGCCCTGCGTCAGCGACGCAACCACACCCTTCACGAGCGCGGCGCTTTCATCGAAACCAAACACGTTCGGATTGCACGGGCCGGCGATGTGCTCGGCTAGCACGCGTCCTTTCTCGTCGAAGAGAATTGACGCCGTCTTCGTGCCTCCGCCGTCTATGCCGATGAATCTCATTCAAGCGGAGCGCAGTTTACCCGAGACCGGATGAGACGGAGGCGATGCTCGGCGGCGCGCTGCGAGAACTCCGCGAAGTCGCGCTTCGCCGGATCGGGATAAGTCCACAGCGATTCCGAAAGACCCAACGCGCGGGGCCAAAGTTTCCACTCGAGGTCGATCAACCCCGTCGTCGTTTCGCCCCAGTTGCAGCACTGCCCTCCGGCGACGTTCTTCCGCGCCGCAGGATCCACTCCCTCAAGCACGTCGAAGCGATACGCTTTTTCAAGCGTCACAGGGGCATAGCCGGCATAGCGGAACGGATCTTCGGCCACGCCCTGGCCGGCGTCGTAATAGCAGTGCGTAATCGGGCAGCGCACGATCTCGTAACCCTTGTTCGCGGCCAACGCCCCGGCGCCCCATGGACGCCAGCACATGCCCATCGTCGTCTTGGGCAGAAGCGAGTTGAAGGAATTTCCGCCGGCTTTCATGAATTCGCCCCACTTCTCCCATGCGGACGAAAGGAATATCTCGTCCCAGCCGATCGCGCGGCGTCCTTTCTTCGCGAGGTACTCGACGAGGTGCCGCGTAAGCCACGGCTGGATTTCCTCCACGCCCTTCAGCCCCTCGCGCTTGATGTGCGCCTGGCACGTCGGACAGTTCTTCCAGTACGTGCGCGTGCATTCGTCGCCGCCGAAGTGTACCACGTCGGACGGAAATATCTCGCACACCTTGTCCAACACCCTCTCGGCGAAACGGATGGATTCCGGGTTGCCGATGCACATCGCCTTTCCGCCGCCCGGACACTTGCACCTCATTCCCGGATAAGCCCTGAGCGCCGCGCCGAAATGCCCCGGCATCTCGATTTCCGGGACGACCTTGACATGTCGCACCGCCGCAAAAGCCACGATTTCCTTGAGATCCTTCACGCTGTAGCAGAGCGGCGAAGCATTCTCGCACAGGACGAAGCCCGTTCTTCCCTTCGTGACGCCGTTCTTTGCGAGTTCCGGGTATTCCGGAATTTCGACCGTCCACCCTTCGTCGTCCGTGAAATGGATCTGCAGCACGTTCAATTTGTACCGCGCCATTTCATCGATGATGCGCAGTATCGCGGTTTTGCCGATGAAATGGCGCACGGTGTCCAGCAACACTCCACGCCACTTGAATTTCGGAGCATCCTTTATCTCTACGCAAGGATAGAGTTTCCAGCCCTTGCCGGACGCCTTTTCAATCTGGGAAAGCGTCATGCGGGCGTAGAACGCGCCCGCCGCGTCGGCACTGCGGATCGTCACTCCGTCCGGGCGGACGGAAAGTTCGTATCCTTCCGGCGGGATGGAAGCCACGGTCTCCACCTTGGGCTCGCCTGACAAGCGGCAGTCGCCGACGGTGCGCACGGCGCTCTGCGGAGCGGGTATGATGCAAAGCCCGGTTCTCCGCACCGGCTCGAACGCGATTTTGTCCAGCCAAAGCGCGTTTGCCTTCCTGTCGCCGTTCTTGTTGATCCAGCCCGGCGCGATCCAAAGGTATTCGCGATCGTTTGGAATGAAAGTACAGACGTCGAACCATCCATACGAAGATGCCGGCACCCGATCCGCGCGCACAGTCGTGCCCCCTGCCCCCTTCCACTCCTTCTCGTCGAACACACCGGCGGTGAACGCGACGCCGCCAGACGACGCCTCGCAGCGCATACGCACCTTGACGCGGTACGCCATTCCAGGCTCGAACACGATTCGGTTCATCATCAGCATGGCGCACCATTCATGATGCGAGTTGTATATCTTCAGCGCCCGTCCGTCGCTTGCAAGAGGATCCTCCGCGAACTCCCCGTATTCGCCGTTTCCGGTCAGGCTCAGCGCAGTCTCTTGCAATTCGCCGCAGAACGGAGTCGGAGCGATTTCGGCCGGTGAGTCGGGCGACCCAGCGACGATGCTCCACACTATCGAGCGTCGGCGCAAGACTTCTTTCCTTTCGGCGTCGGCGCCTTCCCGTTCAGCCGGGAGACGATCGAGAAGCGACTTGGCAAGGCGGCGCTGTTCGCAAAGTCCGCCACGCCCGTTCACGACTGGTCCGCCTCTCATCCAGAGAAGCTTGTCGCCGTTCTGAGGTCCCGCAAGAAGTTGCGCCATGCGCTCGGAATCGGCCTCGAACACCGGGTCGGTCTGCGCCATCGCCGCCGCTGCAAACAGAACAACGGCAGCCGAAAAGGCGTTGCAACATGATTTCATCTTTTTTTCCTCAGTTGCCGTTCTCCTGCGCCCATGCCGCCAGATGCGCGGTCAGAGCGCGGTAACGCGAGTAAAGCCGCCCGTATTCGGCGCTGGCGGACGGATCCGGGCGCTCCTCGTCCGAAACGCTCGTCACCTTGTCCACGATGTCGAAATCAGGCCACATGCCGGAACCGACGCCGGCGACCACGGCCGCTCCCAACGCCGCCGCCTGCTGCCCGATCTCGGTGCGGGCCACGCGCAATCCGTAGACGTCTGCGTATATCTGCCGCCAGAGCAGCGACTTGGCTCCGCCGCCGACGAGCGTCAGCGGCTCCGCCACGGGCACGAGCTTGCGCAGTTCGTCGAGGGCTCCGCGCAGTCCGAACGCGATGCCTTCCATCACGGCACGGGCCATGTCGCCGCGCGTGTGGCGGAGGTCGAGGTTCGCGAACGCGCCTCGTATCGCCGGCGTCGCGTCGAGCGAACTTCCGCCTGCGAGAGACGGATTGAAGAAAAGCCCGTGTGCGCCGATTCCGGCCTCGGCCGCCATTGCGTCCATCTGCTCGTATTCGGTTTCCAGGACGTCGCGCAGCCACGTGTGGCTGGTTCCGGCGGAGAAAATCGCAAGCGCGCTCGCATACTGCCCCGGAACGACATGGTCGAACACGTAAGGCCTCGTCACCACGTCGATGACCGGCTTCGCGCTGGAGACCGCTATCCAGCTGGACGATCCGAGCGAATTGTAGGCGCGTCCCTCCTTGTACGCGCCGGCGCCAAGCGCCATGCAGCTGTTGTCCACGCCGCCCGCCACGACTTTCACCGTCTGCGGAAGGCCGAGTTCCTCTGCGGCGGACGCCGTAAGAGTCCCCAGCACCTGCGTGGACGGGACGATTTCGGGGAAAAGACTGCGCGGCAGCCCGGAGGCGGCGATCAGACCCTCGTCGTACCGGCGCGATACAAGGTCGTACACCCCCGTGCCGGAGGCGTAGGAGAAGTCGGTCGCGCACACGCCGCACAAGCGGAAGTTTATGTAGTCCTTCGTGCCTAGAATCGTGTTCGCCTTGGCGAACCAGTCCGGTTCGCGGTCGCGGAACCACATGAGCTTGAACACGGAATAGAGAGCGGCGGGGAATCCGTTACCAGTCTTTGCATACCACTCCGCCTCCGGGACTTCCCGGAAGAACGCCTGCGCCTGCTCTCCGGCGCGCGAGTCGCTCCATATCGGCACGGCGCCTCGCAGCAGATTGCCGGAACCGTCGAGCGGCACCACGCCGAGCGAATGCCCGGATATGCCTATGGCGCGTACCTGCCGCATCGCCTCCTCGCCAGCCTGGTCCGCGAGAAGACGGGTCGAGCGGACGGTCGCGCGCCACCAGTCTTCAGGCGACTGTTCGTGGAAGCCACCGGCCGGATAAGCCGTGCCGTATGCGTCAAAACCGGAAGCCCGGCACGCGCCCGTGTCGTCGAAGAGGGAGGCCTTGATGCCGCCCGTGCCGAAGTCGTATGCAAGTATGTACATTGGCCGCCCCGTCACTCCGCTTCGGCAAGAATGGCGCGGGCGGACTTCACGCCAAGGCCGAACCGGCGCGCGCCCGCGTCGTAGAGAGCCTGCAACGTCGCAAGCGAACGGATGCCGCCGGCGGCCTTCACTTGGCACCGCCCCGCGACGACGCGGTGCATGAGGGCGATGCGCTCCGGCGTCGCGCCGGTCGGCGCCCAACCGGTCCCGGTCTTGACCCAGGCCGCACCGGCCTCCACGCACCATTCGCACGCCCGCTCCATCTCCTCCTCGGTGAGCCAATGGCATTCAAGAATGACCTTGACGGGACGCCCTCCCGCAGCAGACACCACTCCCGCCACGTCGTCGACATAGGCGGCCTTGTCCCCGGCCTTGAGCCATGTGACGTTGTTTACCATGTCGACCTCGTCGCAGCCCAGCTCGACAAGTTCCTTCGCAGTGGCAGCCTTGATGCGGGAAGTCTCGGATCCGCCAGGGAAACCAGATACGGACGCCATCGGCACCTTGAGTCCCATCGAATCGAGCTTCGACCGCAGGTACGGCACGTGCGCCGGAAGGCAGAACACCGCCGCGCAGCCGTGCTCTGCCGCAAGTTCGCAGCACAGGTCGATGTCGGCCAGCGTGTTCTGCGCCTGAACGGCCGAAATGTCCATCATCTTCGCTATTTCGTTTTTTGTCATCGTCAAATCTCCTTGATGTAAACCGGGCGCACAACGCGCCATGCCGAAAGTGTACCAAATCCACGCCGCGTACTCAACCGCAAATCTTCGCGACAAAATCAAACCCGCGCACTCTTGCAATCTCGACGTCGATGAACGTCCCGACAGATGCCGGACGCGACAGATGCACGACTCCGTCCACGTCGGGAGCCTGGGATTCGAGCCGCGCCACTCCGGGCGCGACGACGAGCGCGCGAAACGTCTTGCCGACAAACCGCCGCGCCTTCGCCGCCCAAATGCGTTTCTGCAGCGCCATCACCTCGCGTTCGCGCCGCTCTGCGATGGTGCGCGACGGGCGGCGGGGCATTGACGCCGCCACAGTCCCTTCCTCCGGCGAGAACGCGAACGCGCCAAGGTGATCGAACGACATCCGCTTCACATCCGCGAGAAGCCGCTTGAACGCGGCTGGCGTCTCGCCGGGGAAACCCGTCATCACTGTAGTGCGCAGCGTGACGCCCGGCACGGCGGCGCGAAGACGCTCGGCAGCCGAAAGAGTGGCTTTCACGGCTGAGCCGCGCGCCATCGCCGCAAGTACCTTCGGGTCGGTGTGCTGCAGCGGCACGTCGATGTACTTCACGGCGTGCGGGGACGTGTTCATCCAGTCGAGAAACCCGTCCGTGATTTCGCTCGGATAGGAATAGAGCACGCGCACCCAGAAGTCGCCGGGTATCTTGTCAATCTTGCGCAGCAGCGAGACGAGGTCCGTACCGTCGCGAAAATCTACGCCGTACAGCATCGGATCCTGCGCGATGATGTTCAGTTCTTTCGCGCCGGTCTTGACGAGCTGCCTCGCCTCGGCGAGAATGCTCTTCGCCGGACGCGACCTGTACTTTCCGCGAATTGCGGGAATCGCGCAGTACGCGCACTTGTGCGCACAGCCCTCGGCTATCTTGAGGTATGCGAACGCGGCGCCGGTGAGACGCAGGGCGGGCACGGGAGGATCGAACACCCTCTTCGGCATTCCCGGCGGCACGACTGAGCCTTTCAGGCGCGCCACCACGTCTGCAATGCGGTCGAGCGCGTCTACGCCGAGAACGGCATCGAGGTCAGGGAACGCCTTGAGCACCTTGTCGCGGTAGCGCTGCACGAAGCATCCGGCGGCGACGACGGCCCGGCACCGCCCTTCCCGCTTCAGTTCGCAGGCGCGGGCGATTTCGGCGGCGGCCTCTTCGCGGGCGGACTCGATGAACGCGCACGTGTTCACGAGAATCACGTCGGCGTT
>JAFPNP010000198.1 GCA_017411125.1 Kiritimatiellia bacterium | reverse complement strand
GCGTGCTGGACAACGTGCAGCGCGAGGTGACGGAGTTCCTCGGAAAGATCATGGTCAAGCGCGCGCCGACGGCGGTATCCGAGCGCGTGAGACGATTGCTGCGTCTGTCGGACGAACTGGAGTCCGTTTCCGACGAGGCGGCGACGATCCTTAAGGCTACTCGCCGGTTGAGGAAGGGCGGGCAGGACTTCTCCGACCAGTCGCGGCGAACGCTTCTCGACATACATGAAGGCGTCGCAGCGTTCGCCTCAAAGGTGTCGGACTGCGTGAAGTCGCCGCGTCCCCGATTCGATCTCGACGGCCTCAAGGGCGATTCCCACGGACTTGGCGAACGCATCCGCGCCGCCAGGCGCAGCCAGCTCGACCGCGTAGGGCCGGACGATCCGGATTCCCCCGTGCGCGTCCTTGCCGAGTTGGACATCCTGAATGCATACGAGCGCATCAGGTCCTGCTACGTGAACATCGCCGAGACGGTCGCGGGGCACAAGTAGTAGAATGCGCCGCCGGAAATTTTTGGTATACTGTTCGCGTGGATACGTTATTGGATTTATTAGATTCTGAAGAAGCGCGCAAGGCGGCCGAGGAGTTCCCGTTCGCGGCGTGCGAATATGCCCGCGCCCTCGCCGGGAAAAGCGAGGCGTTCCGCAGGCAGATGCTGCCGGACGCGCGCGAGCTGGAAGAAGTGGACGGCATCGGGCCGGATCCGTTCGGCGAAGAGGACGAGGCGAGCGGATGCTTCGGGCTGAAGCAGCGCTTCCCCGACCGCGTGCTGGTGATGACCTCGAACGCTTGTTTCATGAACTGCCGCCACTGTACGCGCAAAGGGCTGCTGCGCCATGCGGAGGTAGTGCGGTCGGACGAGGAACTGGCCGCCTGCGTCAATTACGTGCAGGAGCGTCCGGAGGTGCGCGACGTGCTGCTTTCAGGCGGCGATCCGCTCGTGCTTCCGGACGACGAAGTGATGCGTTTCGTGGACGCTTTCGCCGTCTTGGGGCAGGTGGACGTGGTGCGTCTCTGCACGCGCGCGCCGTGCGTGAACCCCGCCCGCGTCACGCGGGAACTTGCCGCCCGCCTCGGCGCGTGCGGCAAGGTGTGGGCGAACGTGCAGTTCAACCACGCGGACGAGGTGACGCCGGAGGCGGCGGAGGCGTGCGGGAATCTGGTTCGCGCCGGGATTCCCGTATCGTGCCAGACCGTCCTTCTCGCCGGCGTGAACGATTCGGTCGAAACTCTGCTCGACCTGTTTCGGGCCCTCCAGCGCGCGCGCGTGCGTCCCTACTACGTGTTCCAGTGCGATCCGGTCGCCGGAGTGGAGCATTTCCGCGTTCCGCTGGAGAAGGCCAAGCGGCTTGCTCGGGAGTGCGCCGAGCGCATAGGCGGGCTCGGACTTCCGCGTTTCGTGGCGGACATCCCCGGCGCACCGCGCAAGATGCCGGTGGAGTTGATGTAGCACATGGGAGGATTGGCGCAATGAAAATAAACGTCGCCACGCACAATGAACACAAACTGCGCGAGATCGCGGAACTGCTGCCTGGTTTCGAAATCGCGGCGGACGATCCCGGCGCGGAGGAGACGGCGCCGGACTTCGCCGGCAACGCCCTCATAAAGGTGCGGGCTGTCGCGGCGCGGCATCCGGGGGAGTGGTCGATGGCGGACGACAGCGGCCTCGAAGTCCGTGCGCTTGGCGGCGCTCCTGGCGTCAGGAGCGCGCGCTACGCGGGCGAGCCTTGCAGCACGCCCGCAAACAACGCCTTGCTGCTGAAGAACATGGAGGGCGTGGAAGACCGCTCGGCGCGGTTCACGTGCGCGGTGGCGCTCGTCGATCCGAAAGGAGACGAACACGTTGTCGTCGGGCATTGCCCGGGGCGGATCGCGCAATCGCCGTCCGGCAAAGCCGGGTTTGGCTACGACCCGCTTTTCATTCCCGAAGGCCGCGACAAATCGTTCGCGGAACTGGGCGAGGACGAGAAGAACAGTCTTTCGCACCGAGGCCGCGCACTCGCAAAAGCCCTGCAACTGCTGCGGCGGCGACAAGCGCAGCCCTCCTGCGCGACCGCCGTGCTTTCAGCCGTCTGCATTGCGGCGTGCGGCGTCGCCATGTCGGTGGACGCATGGGCCGGAAGTCTGGCGGAGCTGGCGGATACGCGCTTCGGCACGGCGCGTTCCCATGGGAGCAACGTTCTCGGCCCAAGTCTGCCGCACGGCTCGGCGCATCCGTCGCCCGACTCGCTATGGCCGACGCCCCATCCACGTCCGAAAGGCGCGCGCCACGGCTTCGGTCCGCCCACGAGCGGCTGGTGGCCGGGCGACAAGGTCGTAGGCTTCTCCCAGCTGCACGCGCAGGGAACAGGCGGCACGCCGAGCTACGGAATATTCCGCTACGTGTTCGAGCCGGACGACATGGAGATTCTCGAATCCCGTCCATATCGGCTGAAGACGCGGATGAAGAAGTCCGGCATGCTCGTGGATGTTTCTGCCACGGCGCACGGGGCGATATACCACGTGCGCAAGGCGGACGGGACGCCGGTGTCGCTGCCGCTGGACAGGCGCTGCAAGATAGCGTCGTCCAACTGCGTGAACAAATCGGGCGAGTTCACCGGCAACTGGAATCCTGCACCGTACCGCTGCTGGGCGCACTCGGAGGTCGACGCCGCGACGGGTCTGCACCGCATCGCCGTGTCCTTTCATTCCGAGGCGCGGGCAAGGGAGCACTT
>JAFPNP010000197.1 GCA_017411125.1 Kiritimatiellia bacterium | reverse complement strand
TCTTTTCGTCACGCACGACCGCGCCTTTCTCAAGTCGGTCGCGACATATGTCTACGATCTCGACCGCGGATCGCTCGCGGGATGGAATTGCGACTACAGGACGTTCCTGCAGCGCAAGGCGGATCTTCAGGCGGACGAAGCGGCGCTCTGGGCGAAGAAGGCGAAAAAGCTCGCGCAGGAGGAGGCGTGGATCCGCCAGGGGGTGAAGGCGAGGCGCACCCGCAACCAGGGCCGCGTGGAGGCTTTGCGCCAGCTGCGGCTGGAATTCGCGAGCCGGCGCACCGCGCCGGGCACGGCGACGCTGCGCGTGGACACCGCGGCGGCGTCCGGCGACCGCGTCATCAAGGCGGAAGACGTGTCGTTCGCATATGGCGACGGCCGTCCGGTGGTGCGCGATTTCACCGCAGACGTCCTCAAGGGCGAACGCATAGGCGTCGTCGGAGCGAACGGGACGGGCAAGACCACGCTCTTGAAACTGCTCACGGGCGCGCTGGCGCCGACGGCCGGCGCGATAACGGTCGGCACGCGCGTCGAGATGGCGTTTTTCGACCAGCTGCACGCGCAGCTTGACGCCGGCGCCACCGTGAAGGAAATCGTCGCGCGCGACCGTGACACGGTGACCGTAGGCGGAGTAGAAAAACACGTGTTCGCGTACCTCGCCGATTTCCTTTTCACTCCCGAACGCGCCCGCACGCCGGTCAAGGCGCTTTCGGGCGGCGAAAAAGCCAGACTGTTGCTCGCCCGGCTTTTCCTCAAGCCGTCGAACCTTCTCGTCATGGACGAGCCGACGAACGACCTCGACGTGGAGACGCTCGAGCTGCTGGAGGAGCAGCTGCTCAACTACAAGGGCACGTTGCTCGTGGTTTCCCACGACCGCGAGTTTCTCGACAACGTCACTACGAGTTGCTACGTTCTGCCCGGAGATGGCACGGTGCGCCCGTGCGCCGGCGGCTATACCGAGGCGTCCCGCCTTCTGAAACAGATAGGGCGCGCCGCCGCCGCGCAGCCGGATCGCGAAACCGGCAGGGCGCGTTGCCCCCAACGCGCCGCAGAAACGCCGCGCCCGCGCAAACTTTCGTACAAGGAGCAGCGCGAACTGGAGGCGTTGCCAGAGCGCATCGCCGCGCTGGAAGGCGAGATCGCGGAAATCGAGACCGCGCTCGGCGATCCGTCGCTTTACGCAAGGGACGCGGCGCGCGCGGCGGCGCTGACCGCCCGTCTCGCCCCCGCGAAGGAAGAGCTGGACGCCGCCGAGACGCGCTGGCTCGAGCTTTCCGACGTGTAGGGCGCGTGTCCCCATGCGCCGTGCGGATTCGCGAACCGATCGCAAAATCGATTGTCGCGCCGCTTGCCATTGACACCGCCCGCGCGTTGTGGTAGCATACCGTCATGAAACCAAAGGCGAGCGTGATCGTCCCGTGCTGGAACGTGCAGCAGTGGGTGGAGGATGCCATCAGGAGCGTCCTCGGCGGGACGTTTTGCGATTTCGAAATCGTCGCCGTGGACGACGGCTCGACGGACGCGACCGGCGCGATCCTCGACCGCATGGCTTCCGCCGACGCGCGGGTGCGCGTCGTCCACCAGACGAACCGCGGACTGTGCGGCGCGCGCAACAGCGGCCTCGACGCGGCAAGGGGAGAGTTCGTGTTCTTCCTGGACGGCGACGACACGTTCGCGCCCGATTTCCTCGCGCTTGGAGTCGGCGAAATGGAGCGGACCGGCGCCGACTTCTGCATCTTCCCGTTCGCCGTCACCGAACTCGGACAATCCAAGCCGCGCCTCGAACCCCTAAAGGACGACTACAATCTCGATTCGCAGGAAGCGATACGGACGCGTCTTCTTCCGAAGTTCATAGGCTATTCCATGGACCACGTGCGCCGCTGGTACGGCGGCGTGCCGTTGTTCGCCGGGCGGGAAATGGCCGGCGTCTGGCGTTGCGTGTACAGGCGAGATCTCGTCGAACGGTGGCATATCCGCTTCGACGAGAACGTGAGGCTGTACGAGGATTCGCTTTTCAACAGCGAATACCTCCTCAGGGCGCGAAAGACGGCATGCCGCCGGGAATCCGTGTACAACTACGTGCTGCACGAGGGCGGGCTGATCGCGGGCCGCAAAACGACCGTCCGCGTGTTCCGCAACAAGCTCGCCATGCTGCGCGCCCGCCGGAGGCTGGACGAAATCGCAGGCGGGGCGGTCGGGTGGATGTTCGCCGCGTCGTGCGTGTTTTCCATGCTTGAAATGTTTGCGCTGCTGCGCACGGTGCCGATAGGCTGGGCGGAGGGTCGGCGGATCGTGCGCGAGTATGCGGCGGATCCGGCGGTGCGGGCGGCGGTGCGGGCGTTCCCGCTTTCGTGGCGCAAGCCGCACGTGGCGCTTGCCGTGATTGCGCTGCGCGTTTTCGGTGCGGGGTTCGTGTATTCGCTGGCGTGGACGCTTTTCGCGCCGCGGCGAATTGCTTCGCCGCGCAACCGGCAGGGCGGGGCGCCAACCCCCTCTACGTCGTAAACCCCTAGGGTTCATAATTCCCCCTCTATGGGTTCATAATCGCCCCTCCTAGGGTTCATAATTCCCCCTGCCATGGCATGGTGCGTGCCCCCACGCGCCGCAAACCGAAAAAATCAACTTTTTTCGCGCAACCCCTTGCACGCGAGCTGGAAATTTGCTACACTTGATACGTCAGCAGTTGGGCCGGGCCTTCCGAAGAGGCGCGGGATGCGTCCTTTGCCTCCGAGGAAAAAGGAAAAAAGAGATGAGAAAGTTAATGTTTGCAACGGCTCTCGTGGCCTCTGTTGCCGCATTCGCCGACCCGATCACCGCTATTAACTTCGAAGGTTATACGGTGGAAACGGGAACAGGAACAAAAGTAAGTAACAAACACGACACCACTGATGCTGGTAACGATGGCGATCCGCGCTTCGTATACGACGGCACGGCGGATGATTCGACGGTCAAGTATTACGGGCAGGCGGACACCCTCGCGGCTCCGGCCAACCGTACGGCCTGGTTTGCCGAAGAGGCATCCAACTTCAAATACCTCGAACTCAGCACTGGCGACGGTACGCTGTGGCGTTCAATCGGTGTGGCTACATTCAACACGGATGG
>JAFPNP010000196.1 GCA_017411125.1 Kiritimatiellia bacterium | reverse complement strand
GTACATGGAGCTGTTCATAGTGATGGACGCGCTCAAGCGCGGAAGCGCCGCGCGCATAACCGCCGTCATTCCGTATTACGGCTATGCCCGCCAGGACCGCAAGGACCAGCCGCGCGTGCCGATCACGGCGCGTCTCGTGGCGAACCTCATAACGGCGGCCGGCGCCGACCGCGTGCTCACGCTCGACCTGCACGCGAACCAGATCCAGGGCTTCTTCAACATCCCACTCGACCAGTTGCACGCCGAGCCCGTGATTCTCAAATACATCCGCGACCTGCACCTGCCGAAGCCCATAGTCGTTTCGCCCGATACCGGCGGCGCCAAGACCGCCTACGGCTACAGCCGCAAGCTCGGCACCGGCCTCGCCATCGTCGCCAAGCAGCGCACCGGCGATTCCACCGTGGACGCGTTCAGCGTGGTGGGCGACGTGAAGGACTGCGACGTCGTGATGATAGACGACATGACCGCCACCGGCGGCACTCTCAGCGCGGCCGCCAAGATGTGCCGCGACAACGGCGCCAAGAGCGTCCATGCGTTCGTGAGCCATTTCCCGCTCACCCCGAAAGGCGTGGAGCGCCTAATGACGGAAAGCCAGCTCGACGAACTCGTGGTGACGGACACGATTCCTCTCCGCGAGGGCTTCGATCCGGCGAAGCTGCCTTTCAAACTCACGGTGCTCAGCGTGGCTCCGCTCATCGGCGAGGCCATAAAGCGCATCCACGCCGACGAAAGCGTCAACGACCTTTTCAACCACGAGTGATTTCCAAGGAGGTTTCATGGCAAACGATGCATTGGCGCAGAAGGCGCAGAATTTCACCAACCGCGGACGGCAGGCCCTTGAGGCCGGAAGGTACGCGCTGGCTGTCGAAATGCTGACGCAGGCGCTCGACTGTTCGCCGGACACGCTCGAGACGCGCCGCCTTCTCCGCGCCGCGCAGATCGCTAATTTCCGCCAGTCCGGAGGCGGCGGGTTTGGCGCGAAGATGAAAAGCATGATCCAGCGCGGAAAGGTCATGGGCCTCGTAAAGAAGGGCAAGGGCGCCGAGGCGATGGCCGAGGCGGAGAAGCTGCTTGCGATAAATCCGCTCGACGGCGACAACATCGACGCGGCCGTGAAAGCGGCCGAGGCCGCCGGCAAGCCCGAGGCCGCCGCGATTTCGGTCGAGGCAGCGTACTCCGGCAACCAGGGCGACGCCAACCTTCTCGAACGGATCGCCACGTACTACATGATGGCGAAGAACTACGGCAAGGCCCGCGACGCCTACGAAAAACTCTCCAAGCTCAAGCCGGGCGACCAGCGCATCCTCCAGCTTCTCAAGAACGCCGAAGCGCAGACTACGATGTCAAGCGGATGGTCCGACACCGTTGGCAAGAAGGGCGGCTTCCAGAACATTCTCGCCAACAAGGAGCAGGCTCGCAAGCTCGACCAGGCGAACAAGGCCGTCGTGACCGGCGACGACGCCGACGCTCTCATCGAGGAAAAGAAGAAGCAGATCGAGAAAGAACCGAACAACATGAACTACTACCGGGCGCTCGCCAGGCTCTATATGCAGGCCAAGCGGTTCCCGGAGGCCGTCCAGACGCTTGAAACCGCCCAGCAGGTGAACTCGGCGGACCCCGAACTCGACCGCATGCTCTCCACGGTGCGCGTCGCCGACTACGAGGCCAGGATCGAAGCGCTGCGCAAGGAGGGCAAGACGGACGAAGCGGACGCGCTCGAGGTGGAGAAGAACCAGTTCGTGTTCGACGATCTTGCGACGCGCGTGGACCGCTACCCCAACGATTTGCATCTCCGGTTCGAGCTCGGATACCAGTTCTACATCTACGGCGACCAGGACGCTTCTTTCTACGACGAAGCGGTGCAGCATCTTCAGCTCGCGCAGAAGTCCCCGAAAGACCGTCTGCCCGCGCTGTACTATCTCGCCATGTGCTTCCTCAAGAAGGGGCAGACGGACATGGCCGTGATGCAGCTTGAAACCGCCCGCGACCAGCTGCCCACGATGGACGATCTCAAGAAGAAGGTCGTCTACCAGCTTGGTCTGTGCGCCGAAGAGGCAAAGGACTACGAAAAGGCGTATGCCTGCTACAAGGACGTGTATTCCGCAGACGTCACGTTCGCGGACCTCAACGAGCGCATGTTGAAGATCAGCAAGCTCGTGCAGGAGTCGCGCAAGTAGGCGGCAATGCGGCGATGGAGGAAGGAAGCATGAACATGAAGTCGATGGTCGTGTCGTTTCTTGCGCTTGCGGCGGCGGTCGCAGTCCAGCCGGGCTTTGCCGAGTGCGTGGGCGGCGTCTGCACGTTTCCCGTGCCGAACACGCTGACCGACGCGGAAAAGGCTGACGGCTGGAAACTGCTCTGGGACGGCAAGACGTTCGACGGATGGGTCGGCGAGAAGACCGGCCTCAAGACTCCGCCGACGAAGGGATGGAAGATCGAGGGCGGAGTTTTGACGGTGCTGCCGCGTACAGGCGTGCGCGGGAAGAAGCTCCCGAAGGAACAGGCGGCGCTCGGCGGCGGCGGCGATCTCGTGACCGTCAAATCGTACCGCGACTTCGAGCTTTCCGTAGACTTCAAGCTGACCAAGGCGGCCAACAGCGGAATAAAGTATTTCTACAACCGCGGCCAGTTCGGCGGAACGTGCGAGGAATACCAGATACTCGACACCGCGCATCCGGACGCCAAGGCGGGCCGCGACGGCAAATGCCGCCGGGTCGCCTCTCTCTACGACATGATTCCCGCAAACGCCGACGACGTGGTCAAGCCGCTCGGCAAGTGGAACACGGCGAAGATAGTTTCGAAGGGAAACCATGTCGAGCATTGGCTGAACGGGAAGAAGGTGATCGAATACGAGCGCGGCAGCGAAGAGTTCAGGGCGCTCGTGGCGAAGTCGAAGTACGTCAAGCAGCAGAAGAAGCCCGGCGACCGCTGGGGCGAGGCGCCTGCGGGGCGCATCAAGCTGCAGGACCATGCCGATTCCACGGTGTCCTTCCGCAACATCAAGATCCGAGAACTGTGACAGGGCAGGCTGAAGCCCGGGTGGAGGTCGTCGGTTCGGTGCCGGCGGCCTTGGGCATATCGAAGGGACGGGTGGCCGCAGCGGCGCGTTTCTTTGCAGTCCGATCGCGGGCGCGCGTCGGAGGTGTCTGGCACGAGGTGGTGGTGCATCTCGTGCGGGATGCGGCGAGCGACGCCATGCACCGGGCAATTCTCGGCGTCGAAGGGGCGACGGACGTCATAACGCAGGCATACGATGCGGTGCCGCCGGAGCAACCGGGACTGTACGGCGAATTGTTCGTGAACACGGACCAGGCGCTGCGGGCCGCGCCCCGGCGAAGGGGATGGAGTCCGGCCAAAGAACTTCTGCTTTACGTGGCGCACGGCATGGACCATCTTTCCGGGGCGGACGACGCTGCCGAAAACGATTACAGACGGATGAGAAGAAGGGAACTGAAATGGCTGAACTCTCTGAAATACTGAAGGGCGTGAACGCCCGCATCGCCGCCGCATGTGCAAAGGCGGGGCGGAATCCCGGCGACGTGGAGATCGTGGCCGTCACGAAGACGCACGGGCCGGAAGTCGTGCGCGAGGCGTGGGAAGCGGGCCTGCGCATCGTAGGCGAGAACAAGGTGCAGGAGGCCGCGTGGAAACAGCCGCAGAGCGCGTCGGGGCCGGAGTGGCATCTCATCGGGCACCTCCAGCGCAACAAGGTGCGCGCCGCGCTTGGATTGTTTTCGTGTTTCCATTCCGTCGATTCCGTCGCGCTCATCGACCGCATCCATACTATTGCCGCAGAAACAGGGGCGCGTCCGAGCATCCTGCTCGAAGTGAACATGAGCGGCGAGCGCTCCAAGAGCGGAATGCGTCCCGGCGACGTTCCTGCGGCGGTTGAACGCGCCCTTGCATCGTCCGACGTGACGCTCGAGGGATTCATGACGATGGCGCCGTTCGTGCCCGAAGACAAGATTGAAGAAACGCGCCCGGTGTTCGCGGGGCTGCGCGAACTGCGAGACAGGATGGAGGAACGCTTCGGCGTATCCCTGCCGCGTCTTTCGATGGGGATGAGCGGGGACTATGCGGTTGCAGTCGAGGAGGGCGCCACCTGGATACGGCTCGGCACGGTGCTGTTCGGCGAGCGCCCGAAACTGAAAGTGCAACGCTCCGTGGACGCGGGCGACGCCGGCGAAAGCGGCGAGGGCGGCGGAGAGTTCGACCGCGTGCTGGACTAGATCTCGCCTATGAGCGTCTGCGGATGCGCTGCGACGATGCGCACCTTCACGATGTCGCCGGCGCGAATTGCATCCGTCGGCTCGAATACGACTATGCGGTTGCCGCCGTCGCGCCCGCTCCATCGCGCGGCGTTGCGAAGGGACGGTCCTTCGGCCAGCACATCGCGCACGGTTCCCACCAGTCGTTCGTTGCGGCTTTGCCCGCGCCGTTCCTGGTCTGCCAGCAGCATCTGGTCGCGGCGTTCCTTTTCCGCCGTCGGCACGTCGTCGGGAAGGGCGGCCGACCGCGTTCCGGGACGAGGGGAGTACTTGAACACGAATGCGTTGTCGAACCCGGCCTCTTCCATCAAGGAGCGCGTGGCCTCGAAGTCCTCCTCCGTCTCGCCGGGATAGCCGACGATGACGTCCGTAGTCACTGCGAACTCAGGGTCGAACGCACGGAGTTTCGCCACGGCTGCGAGGTATTCGGCGCGGGTGTATCGACGCCCCATCTCTTTCAGCACGCGGTCGCTTCCGCTCTGGACCGGGAGATGCAGATGCCTGCACACTTTCGGAAACTCCATGTAGGCGCGGACGAGTTCGTCCGTGCAGCCCTTCGGATGTGCGCTGGTGAAACGGATGCGCTCAAGCCCCTCGATGGCGTTCAGCGCTTCGAGAAGGCGGGGAAACGCCTCCATGTATCCTCCGGGGCTTGAAGGATCGTCTGGACTCCATGCCGCATTGCGCACGCCGTAGCGGAGAACGCTCTGTCCGAGCAGGCATATCTCTTTGACGCCGTGCGCGGCGAGCGAGCGCACTTCGGCGATCACTTCGCGGGCGGGGCGGGAATACTCGTGCCCGCGCACGTCCGGCACGATGCAGTAGCTGCATCGGTTGTCGCATCCCAGAAGGACTGTTACGTAGCTTTGGAACGCAGCTTCGCCGCTTTTGGTCCGCGGGGCGTCGGGGTGGGCGTCAAGCCCGGTCGGCACCTCGTCGTCGCCGGCGACCTCAAGCAGCCTCCGTTCGCCGGTGAGGCAGCGTTCGACAAGGCGTGGAATCGCGCCGAACCGGCGCGGGCCGACGGCGAAGTCCAGTTTCGGGAGGCGCTTGAACACGTCCTCTCCCATGCGTTTGACGGCGCATCCCATCAGACCGGTGATTTTTTTTGCCGCGATCAGGTTGCCCGCCTTGCCGACGGCCTTCTCTTCGGCTTTCTGCCGCACGGTGCAGCTGTTTACGATGACGACGTCCGCCTCGGCTTCTGTGGCTGCTTTTACGTGTCCGGCGGCGAGCATGAGAGCCTCGACGGCTTCGCTGTCGCGCACGTTCATCTGGCAGCCGTATGTATGGACTAGGAATTTCATGTCTGGAATGTGATGGATTGTCCGCCGTCCACGGGGACGACGGCGCCCGTGGTGGATTCGGCGGAAAGGAGGTAGGCCACGGCGTCGGCGACTTCCTGCGGCGTCGGGTGCCGGCCAAGCGGCGTAGCGCCGCCGCGTTCGTGGCAGTTTTCCGGCGGAAGCACCGGGCCGGGCGCGACGGCGTTCACGCGCACGCGCCCGGCGAAACGGCGGGCGTCCTCGAACGTTGCGGCAAGAAGGTCGCGCTTGGATTGCAGATACGGAGTGTCGGCGGCGGACGGCGCGGCCAGCGCGCGGCAGTCGAGCACGTTGACAACCGCACCGTCGCCGTGCGAGGCGAGAAGGGCGGTGAGCGCGCGCGGCGCATCCACGTTGATGGCGCGGAGACGCGCCAGCTCGTCCGGCGGCATTTCGCCGTCCTGCGAGAACAACGCCGCATTGTTCACTATCGCGCACAGATCCGGCGCGGCCGCCTGCGCCGTCTCAAACAGGCGTTCCGGCGCTCCGGGGGCGGCGAGGTCGAATGCGAGCGAGGCGGTGCGCGACGCAATCAGCACGTTCCAGCCGCGCTCGCGGAGAGCGTCGGCGATGGCTTTTCCGAGACGGCGAGCGCCGCCCGTCACGAGTACGGTTCCCGGCATGGCGCTCGTCAATGGTCGTGATGGCATTCGCCGTGCCACGGCACGAAGTCCGGCACGGCATCGATGCCCGCCGCGATCCGCTGGCGAACCGCTTCGTACACAAGTATCGTCGTGGCGGCGGAAACGTTGAGCGAATCGGCAAGGCCGAGCATCGGAATGCGCACCCGCAAGTCCGCCGCCTCCATCCATTTCGCGGTGAGGCCGTACTGTTCGGCGCCGACGGCGAGCGCCACGTTGCCGGTCAGGTCCACCTCGAAATGCAGTTTCTCCGCGTGCGGAGTGGCGGCGAGAATCTTGAAACCATGCGCCTTGAGCCATGCGACGGCCTCGTCCGAGGACGCTTCGACTACCGGGACCGAGAAGAGCGTTCCCGTGGATGCGCGGACGACGTTCGGATTGTGGACGTCGGTGGTGCGGTCGCATACGATCACCGCGCTTGCCCTCGCTGCGTCCGCGCTGCGCAGTATCGTGCCGAGGTTGCCCGGTTTCTCGATGGATTCCGTGACGATCACTAGCGCGTGCGGCGGAAGGACGAGGTCTTTCAGTCGGCGCGACACGTGGGGGCCTGTCATCAGGAGACCGTCCGGGCGGTCTTTGTACGCCATTTTGAGGAATGCAGGTTTCGAACAGACGAACACCTCCGCGCCGCGCGACGCGCAGTCCGCGACGAGCTGCGGCTCGTTCTCGTGCTTCAGGTAGAGTTCGGGACAATGGAACACGGCGCGCGGGCGGTATCCGTTGTCCAATGCGCGGCGGCATTCGCGGAACCCCTCTACGATCATCTCGCCGGTCTCTTCGCGGAACGAGCAATTCCGCAGTTTGACCACGTGTTTGATTTTCGGATTGGAGGGCGACGTAAGTTCCATCGGCACAGAGTTCCCGGTTGCGTCAGAATATTTCGATTTCGTAGTCCAGCTCCAGCGTCTGGCCAGGCTGCAGCACGATCGGCTCGGCGTACATCGGAACGGAGCCGGCGAAACGGTGGTCGGACCAGTAGTAGAAGCGCTCTGCATCCGCGCCCTTGTGCGTCTTGATGCGGATGCCGTGCCCCGTCTTGGGGTCGGTGTAGGTCAAGTCGGGCATGCCCTTGGGTCCGCAGTTTTCGCCAGCCGGTTCTTTCACGTTCGCGCCGCCGCTCGTCAGAGCGAAGTTCCGCATGAACGGCTGCATCCGGAGCGACCAGCCGCCGTATGCAATCGGGCGGCGGGCGTTGAACTCCACCTTTTCACGCGCCGTGAACTTGTGCCGTGCGCGGATCGAGTAGCGGCCTTCGAAGTCCGGCGCGGAGAACTCGATTTCGCGGTCTTCGTCGAGGAGGACGCGGCCCGGCTCGGCGCGCGGGCCGTACCAGAACTTCAGCGACACGTCGCACGCGCCGCCGTTCGGGCGGATGTCGAAGTCGCGCAGCACCGTCATTCCGTCCGGGAAGAGGTTCAGGTGCGCGGGGTTGCGCGGCTCCCAGTAGTTGAGGCCGTTGATGAACTTCCAGCAGAAGAAAAGCCCGAGATGCCATGGATGGTCTTTCGGACGCATGTCCGTCACGCACCTGCCGTCGGGCAGGCAGAGCGGATGGACGAACGGCTTCGCCTCGCGGTTGGCGAGGTTCAGCTTCCACACCGTCTTGCCGTTCTTCACCAGTTCTGCGCCGTCGATCGTGCGACATGCCTTTGCAGACGTGAAGTTCAGCGGCTCGCCGTCCACGCGGTCGGGCAGCTCGCCCATCGCCCACTTCGCCGCCATGAACAGGTGGTAGAGGAATTCGCGTTTGCGCCAATCCTTCACATTATGGCCGAGCGCGGTGTAGAACACGCGCCCTTTGCCGTATGTCTTGCTCCAGGCGAGGACGTGGCCGCCGATTTTGGGGCAGCCCTCCTTGTCCCTTTTGCGCGACTCCGGCAGCACGTCGTTCCAATCCAGGATCAGAAGCGGACGCATCCCCGCCGGGTTCGGATGGTTCAGGTATATTTCCTCGCATTCCCAGACGTAGTCTTTGGGGAAGAACGCGAACGCGGGATGGGTGCGGTCGGCGTAGCGGAACGGCACAGGCTGTTGGCGGCCGTAGTGGTACGAGAAGAACCCGCCCAGAAAGTCGCGCCAGCGGCCAGGGTTGGCGTGCTCGTTCCAGCTGGACGAGTGCGTCACAACCACGCCGAGACCGTTGGAGACGGCGGCGTAGAACCTGTCGCGCTGCGCGTCCGTCGCGAATTGCTCGTGCTGCGTGTTCAGGAAGAACACGCACTTCGCCTTCTTGAAGGCGTCGGAATCCCAGACGGCGGGATCGTCCGTCACGAGGCATGAAAGCCCCCTCTCGCCGAAGTACTGGCGAACCTGTTCCGCGCCGGCTTCGGTGGAGAGATGGTGGTAGGCGCCTTTTGGCGTCACCGTCTTGGTATTCGGATTCCAGACGTGTTTCCAGCGCGTGTAGACCAGCACGTCCGCCGGAGCGAACGCATCCGCGAAGGCCGCGGACGCAAGTGCAAGCGCGGCCGCAATGGCGAGAAGGGGCTTTTTCATGTCAGGCTCCGGCTTTCTTCCGTATTTCGCGGATGATCGGCGCGACGGCGAACTGCGGACGCTCGAAGCAGGAGTAGAGCTTCTTGTCCTCCGGGTTCGTGAAGTCGCGCTTCACGGGATCCCAGCCGATCGTGTGGCCGATGTTGTTCATCGCGTGGTAACCGAGGATACAGGAGATCGTGGAAACGTTCGCCTCTTCGACCGTGATGTTGGTGTCCTTGCGCGAACGCATTCCGAGGAACCACGGGCGGTGGTGGTCCTTCTCCATGTTGCGCACCACCTTGACCTCCGGCTCTCCGGCGAGGATTTCCTTCTTGTTGGCCTCGCAATTGCGCCAGAACTCGGCCTTTGGCTTGTACGCGGTGTCCACGCGCTTGCCTTCGGGAATCCGGTCCATCCAGCGGCACGTGGAGATCCAGTCGCCGTTCGGGCCGAAGAACTTCGCGCCGCAGCGGAAACCGGTGAGGCGCGGCGTGCCGAGCTGCAGCTCGACGCCGTTCGCGTATTTGTAGGTGATGAGGCAGTCGTCGTGTACGTTGAATAGGCGTCCCTTGAGGAAGGTCGCCTTCTCGCACTTGACGGATACAGGTCCGGCATTGTCCATCGCCCACTGCGCGATGTCCATGTGGTGCGAACCCCAACCGGAGATGTTTCCGGTGCAGTAGTCCTGTATCTGGAGCCAGCCGACGTTTTGGCCTGGAATCTTGGCGTAGGGCTTGCCGTTGGCGTCCACCGGGCGCCAGTGCGTGCGCAGCTGAGAGTAGCGCACGTCGTCGCGGGCCGGGCCGAGCCAGAGGTCGAAGTCGAAGTCGGACGGATCCGGCGTGCGCTCGAACTGGGGATACGGCCATTCGCTGGATGGGCTGTTGTCGATGATGCCAACCTCGATGCGCTTGAGCGTTCCGATGCGTCCGCTCTTGACGTACTCCACGCCCCTGCGGAATCCGTTGCCGCATCCGCCGCGGTCGCTGCGCTGCTGCGTGCCGATGTGGAACACGCGCTTCATCTTGCGCACGGCCTCGACGATCGCCTCGCTCTCTTCGACGGAAAGAGCCATTGGCTTCTGCACGTAGACGTCCTTGCCTTTGTAGCACGCTTCCACGACCATGCGGGCGTGCCAGTGGTCTTGCGTGCAGATCATCACGCCGTCGATTCCCGGATCGTCGAGAACCTTGCGGTAGTCCATCTCCATCTTGAGGTGGTCGAGCTTGCGCCCGTAGAGACGTTCCGCGACGCTCTTCATGTTGGCGAGGCGCACGGAGTCGCAGTCGCAGATGGTGGTGAGCATGGCGAGGTCCTGGTTCGACACGAGGCCGCCGATGTCCATCGACGTGCCGATGCGGCCCAGGCCGATCATGGCGATCTGCAGCTTGTTGCTTGGCGCGGATGCGCCGAAGACGGAAGGCGGCACGATTGCGGGAAACGCGCCCGCCGCGAGCACGCCTTTCAAAAAGCCCTTGCGCGAGGTATTCATCGTCTGGCGTCTCCTTTCGTCAGCTGCACTTGCCGCACACGGGCGGGAGAAGGGTGATGAGGTTGAGGAGCAAGCGCTTGTAAGAGGGTTCGTTTATCTCCTTGGCGACGGGGGTGACAAACGGGCCGACGAGCGTCGCCGCGCCCTTGCCGTAGGGATACTGCGCGATGGCGGAGCAGATGCGTTTCTGTTTCATGTCGGCAAGGCCAAGCAGGCAGCGTTCGCCGGTCATGTACATCCCGCACGTGTGGGAGCGGAAGTAGGGAGCGCTTCCGGCGTCGGGACGTCCTGCCGGGAAACCTTCGAACAGCTTAGGGCAGTTCACGAGCCACACGGCGTCCTGCGGAGCCGCGTTCATGACGCCGCTGTAAGTGTGGCCGAGGCGTTTCGCGAGCGTCGCACTCCACATGTCGGTTGCTTGCAGCGTGACGAAATGCGTGCCGTGGCGCATCGCGTCCAGCATCTGTTCCACGTCGCCAAAGGTGTAGTTGGGCTGCAGATGGCAGAAAATCACGTCGGGATAGCACCCGCGCGAAGCGGCTTCCGGATCGAACTCGTCCACGTCAAGCCCCCAACCGCGCATGACTGCCATATGCTCCAGCGCACCCCAGAAGCGGACTCGTCTGGCTTTGTGGCAGGGTTGCACGGTAGCGTCTACCGAGCCTTTCCACGCCGCCGACGAGGCGTATTTCTTCAAATCGCCGCAGTCTGCGACGCCGGCCACGGGATGCGTGGCGAGGTATTCGTTCGCTGTTTTCGAGAAACCGCATTCTTTGGTGCTCATCGATGATCCTTTTGTTTGTGTTTGTGTTTGCCTAAAACGACGCGCCGCAGCGCAAAGGCACCGAGACGCAACATGTGAATGATACCACAATAGGCAGTTCCGCCGCAAGGATAAAATCATACTCTGAAAAACATCAAGTCAAAATAGGGCGGATTCGTGTGATTCCACGGTTTCCCGGTACGCCGTCTTGCTCTTGACTGCTCAAGGGGGAATTATGAACCCTTAGAGGGGCGATTATGAACCCTTAGAGGGGGAATTATGAACCCTTAGAGGGGCGATTATGAACCCTTAGAGGGGCGATTATGAACCCTAGAGGTTTACAATTTACAATCGTAGAGGGGGTCGCGAACGGATTTTGCAGGTGGGGCGATTTCGAGGGGTCTTGTCCAAAAAATTGGCAACTTTGTTTGTATACTTGCATTCTCCGTCAGGAATTTGCTATAATTCAACCGTTAAGGAGAAAAGGTGACATATGGCAACAGGAAATTTCAGTATCGAAAACCGGTTTGTCGCATTGGGATGCGCGGCGCTCGTTTGTGCGGGATGTTCTTCAAACCCGGAAGGATTCGCGAAGACGATGGACGCGCTTGGTTCGGCGGCATCCATCGCAGTAGCCGTAACGCAACCTCCGCCTCCGCCTCCTCCGCCCACTGTCGTGGTGCAGCAGCCGGTCATGGTGGTGCAGCAGCCCGTAGTAGTGCAACAGCAATCCGTCGTAGTCCAGCAGCAGCCAGTCGCAGTACCGCCGCCGCCAGTCGCGACACGGCAACCGGTCGTCGTACCGCAGCCAGTGGCCACGGCGCAGGTCGCGGCGTTCGCAAAGGCGCGGACTGTCGCAACGGACACCGAGGAACCTGAATACAAATATGGTTCGCTGCGCTTTTCCAAACCCGCCACGCCCGAGCAGATTGACGCCGCCAAGCAGAAAATCGCTGCCGCAGGGAAGTCTGCGGACGGCGTGCGTCTTGTTTTCGACAAAGTGGACGACGCCACGGTGTCCGCCGCGATCGCTCGCTTCCCTGCGGCGACGGAAGTGAGCGTGTCCGGCACGCAGCTTTCCACGCTTGCTCCGTTTGCGCTGCTGTCGAATGCGACGAAGCTGTCGATCAAGAACGTGAAGAAACTCGACATCTCGCCCCTTGCCGGATTGCGCAAGCTGCGCACGCTCGACTTCACGTATTCCGAGATAGCGGATCTCTCGCCGCTTTCCGGGATGCCGGAATTGACGAATGTCGATTTTTACGGCGCGACGCTCGCCGACTTCTCGCCGCTCGCCACTTGTCCGAAACTCGACTGTGTTTACTTCTACGCGGCGAAACTGCCGCCGGAAGGCTATGCGACGCTCGGCAAGCTGAAGCAAGTGAAAAAATTCCACGGCGGTCTCACGAAGATGACGTCGGTCGAATGGCTGCGGCAGGTGCCGCAGGCCGAAGAAGTCAAGATCTTCGCCGAAAAGATACAGGATCTTTCCCCGATCGCTTCGCTCCCCAATCTGACGTACCTGCGTCTCTGGAACATGAGCGGCGACTCGATGTCCTTCGCCGTGGGCGACCTTTCGTTCCTGTCCAACAACAAGAAGTTGAAGCGGCTTGAATTGCCAGGCAGCAAATATGTGAATACCGGCGCGTTGGCGGCGCTGCCGCTTTTGGAAACGGTAGATCTCTCCGGCGCGAAGAACCCGGTGGACGTGGCGTTCGCCGCCCGGCTTCCCAACCTCAAACGTCTCGACCTTTGCGGCGCGACGGTGACCGGCGGCGCGGTCTTGGCGTCGCTTCCAAAGAACGTGAACGTGCGCACCGACAAGAAGACGCAGGGCGTGTCGTCGGCGAAATAAGCCATGTGCGAGAACGAGGAAGTGCTGCCGGACCAGATCGGGCCGTACCGTTTCGTGCGGTTGCTGGGCAAAGGCGCAATGGGGGCAGTATACGATGTCGTCCACGAGAATCTCGGCGTCCGACGCGCTCTCAAGCTTTTCCATATGGAAGGGCGCAGCGCCGACTTTCTCCGCAAACGCTTCCTTGCGGAAGGGAAACTGCTCGCCCGCCTCGACCATCCACGGCTTGTTCGCGTGTACGACCTTGATTTTGCGGATAAGGGCGGTGCGCCGTACTTCACGATGGATCTCGTGACAGGCCCGGACGGGCAGCCGTTGAATCTAGCCGATGTGCATGACGCGGACGGCGGCATTTCGGAAAAACGTCTGGCCGGATGGTATGACGACATGCGCGAGGCGCTCGACGCCATCCACGCCGCCGGAATAGTCCATCGCGACATCAAGCCGGAGAACAT
>JAFPNP010000195.1 GCA_017411125.1 Kiritimatiellia bacterium | reverse complement strand
GTTGCTTTCATTTCATTGTTCCTTTCAGTGTTCGTTCTCGGTAAGCGCGGTCTCCGCGCGTTTGAGGAGGTCGCGGTTCTTCTCTACAAGCTGGGGTTTCTTCTTGAAGCTGGCGCAGAGCGCCGTTTCGAGGTGCGTCCGCTCGAGGCCGGTGCACTTGAACGCGCTCAGCGCGGCGAGCATCATGGTGTTTGCGGCCTTGGGCACGCCAAAGTCTTCCGCCATCTTGAGCGCCGGCACCTGGCAGAGCGTCACGCCCTCCGGCGGCTGTTTCGCTATTGGCACGGACGCGTCGACTATCACTGTGCCGCCCTTCTTCACGTCGCCCACGAAACGCTCGTAGGACGGCTGGTTCATGCACACCAGCACGTCAGGATGCTCCACCGTCGGCGAACCGATCGGCGTGCCGCTCACGACCACGGAACACGACGCCGACCCGCCGCGCTGCTCCGGACCATAGGACGGGAACCACAGCGTATGCCGCTTTTCGAGACGAGCGGCCTCTGCGACGCAAATGCCCAGGGAAAGGATTCCCTGTCCGCCGTAGCCGGCGAACTTGAAACGGCGCTCCGGCACGGAGGGATCGTCCTCCGCCGGCGGCGCGTCCACGCCGTCCGGCTCGCCGAACAGCTCCGCGCAGCTGCCGCACTGCGGCACGGGCTTCACGGCGAGGGTCGCGCCGACTGGCACGGCGCGCTCAGGACGTACCCCTGCCGGCGCCGCCACGCCCTTCTCGACGTCGCGGAACGTGCCAAGGGGATACTCGCGCTCCATCTCGCCCTTGCAGAACTCGGCCGCCTTGATCGGATCCATGCGGAAGTTCGTGGGGCATGGGGCTAGAATCTCGAGAAGCGCGTAGCCTTTCCCGTCGCGCTGTATTTCGAACATCCGTTTGATCGCCTGCTTGCACTGCAAAATGCGCCTGGTGTCCGCCACGGAGACGCGGGCGATGTACACGGGCGCCTGCAGCTGGTTGAACACCTCGCACACGTGCAGCGGGTGCCCGGTCGTGGCCGGGTCGCGCCCGAACGGCGTTGTCGTGGTCTTTTCTCCCTCGAGGGTCGTGGGGGCCATCTGACCGCCGGTCATTCCGTAGAGCGAATTATTGATGAATATGCAGCCGAACCTCTCGCCGCGGGACGCGGCCTGGAAAGCGTTGTTGAAGCCAATCGCGCCAAGGTCGCCGTCGCCCTGGTAGGCGATCGTGACGGCGTCCGGGCGGGCGCGGCAGGCGCCCGTGGCGGCGGCGGATGCGCGGCCGTGCGCGGCGGATATGTGCGCGGCGTCCCAATAATAATAGGTGAACACGCCGCAGCCCACGGGATCGACGAATATCGTGCGGTCCTGCAGCCCCATCTCTGCGCAGCACTCGGCGATCAGCTTGTTCACGATTCCGTGCCCGCATCCGGCGCAGTAGTGCGTCACGCGCGTATCCTTCCCGCTGCGCGGGAACTTCGGGTACATTCCTTTTTGCTCGATCGTGTTCATTTCACTTCCCCAGTATCATCTTCGCGGCCTTCACGGCGTCGTCGACGGTCACGACCTGCCCGCCCATGCGGTGGATCATCATCACGTTCGCGGACTCCCCGCCCAACCCGGCCTTGGCGAGGTTGAGCCGCACGTCGTCGGCGAACTGCCCGGCGTCCAGCTCGATCGTCATGATCTTGCGTCTCTTCGCGGCGGCGGCAAGCCGTTCGCGGGGGAACGGATTGAGCGTGATCGGACGGAACACGCCCGCCTTCAGGCCCTTGCGCCGCAGCGTCTCGGCGGTGGTCCGGGCTATGCGGCTGGAAATTCCAAACGCGACGATCAGAAGCTCGGCGTCGGCGGCGAGGTAGGTCTCGGCCATCGCGTCGGCGGCCATGTCCTCGTACTTGCGCTGCAGGTGCTCGTTGAACACCTCCTGCGCGGCGGCGTCGAGGAAGATGGATTTCACGAGGTTCCGGCGCGTCTTCGGCTCGCCCTGCGCGGCCCATTCGGAGAAGTCGGGCCGCGCGCACTCCGCGTCAGGCAACGTCACCGTCTCCATCATCTGCCCCTGCAGCCCGTCCGCGAACACGACGGCCGGGGTACGCCATTTCGCCGCCATCTGGAACGCCTTTATGGTAAAGTCGCACATCTCCTGCGCGCTCGCCGGGGCGAGGGTGAACGTCTGGTAGTTACCGTGCCCGCCCCCCTTCACGGCGGGCGTGTAGTCGCTCTGTTCGGGATAGACGTTGCCGAGACCGGGTCCGGCCCGGTTCACGTCCACGACCACGGCGGGCAGCTCCGCGCCCGCCAGATACGAGATGCCCTCCTGCATGAGGGAGAAGCCCGGGCCGCTCGTCGCCGTCATGCAGAGCTTCCCGGCCGCCGCCGCGCCGAACATCATGTTTATCGAAGCCGTCTCGCACTCCGCCTGCACGAACGTGCGCCCCAGCATCGGGAACCACTTCGCCGCTCCGTGCGCAATCTCGCTGGCAGGCGTGATCGGATATCCGAAGTACAGGTCGCACCCCGCATACAAAGCGCCCATCACGACGGCCTCGTTGCTCTTCACGAACTTCGTCATGGCTTCACCACCTTTATCGCGTAGGGTTCCGGGCAATTGTAGAAACACATCCCGCAGCCAATGCATCCCTCGCCGACATAGCCCGCCGGACGGATTCCCATCCGGTTCATGTGCGGCTTGATCTCAAGGCACTTCTTCGGACACGCCGCCACGCAGCGCCCGCAGCCCTTGCAGCAGTCCTCTTCTATTTCGGGGCGCGGCAGCGCGCCCCCTGTATTCTCGTCCATATCGCTATTTTCCTTAAACGGGGACAAGTATACCATTTATGCGTCCCGAAAGCAAGATTTCACCGCGTTGCGACAAAGTCCAAACATATCCTTCCACTCGTCGGCGGAAAATGATACACTATTTCCCGTACATGAAAAGAATAGGCGACATCTTCAAGATTCCCGGGCTTCCATGGCTGCTCGCCGCAGCCGTCGCACTCTGCGTTGCGCTGCTCGCGACATGGTACGGCGGGCTGAACCAAGATGAGGGCTGGTATCTGTATTCGGCGCAGATGGTGCGGTCTGGCAAAATGCCATACCGCGATTTCTTCTTCACGCAGGGTCCGGCTCTTCCGTTCGTCTATTCGGCGATGTCGTGGGTCTGGGCGCAGGGTTCGCCTCTTTCCGGCCTTCTCGGCGGCCGCGTGGTAACCCTCGTATTCGGACTGTTCGCCACTGCGTGCGCGGTGGGGCTTGTGCGCCGGCTCGTGCCGGAAGAACGCCGCGGGAAGGCTGCGCTGGTCGTGTTCGCCCTCCTTGCCTGCAATGTCTACCATGTATATTTCACTACGATTCCCAAAACCTACGCCCTTGGCAGCCTGTTCGTCCTTGCCGGGTTTCTGCTGCTTTCGCACCGTTCGCCGGCAGCGGCGTTCGCGGGGGGGCTATCGCTCGCGTTTGCTTCAGGCACTCGCATATCCCTTGTCTTGATCCTTCCGGTCGTTGGCGTGGCGCTTCTGGTGCGATTCCGCGAATTCGGATGGCGGTTTCTCTGGTTCGGCCTGGGTGGTGCGGCCGGGTTATTCCTCACATACGGAACGTTCGCGCTCGATCCGGTATCGCGTGCAGGATTGCTGGCCGCCCAAAACTACCATGCGGCGCGTGGAGGTTTCGACCCGATGTTCGCGATTGGAAGCGTCTCGCGCCTCGCGCGGGGATATGCGGCTCTCGGAATGGTGCTTTTCGGGGTCGTCATGACGCGCCGCCCGGCGTCCGGCGAGCCGCGGCTTTCGGCATGGCAGTCGTCGATCCTCTGGATGATGGGGCTTTCGTTCGCCGCCGTGTTTCTGCTTCAGCTGTCTGCGCCGTTCCCTTACGACGACTACCAGGTTCCGCTCATGGGAATGCTGACGGTCGTAGTGGCGTCATGGTACTGCAGGCGCGGCGGGGCGGCGTGGTTCGCGGTGCTTGCCGCTTGCCTTGCATCGTTTTCCTCGCCGCTGCTGCAGGAGTGGGCCACCTACGGACAGGACCGCTTCTGGAGCCGGAAAAAGGAAATGACGGAACTTGCGAAACTACGCGAAGCCGGACGCCTCGTAAAGGCGTTGGATCCCGACGGGAAAGACATCCTCACGCAAGACCTTTACCTTGCAGTGGAGACGGGGCGCACAGTTCCGCCGGGACTCGAAATGGGGCCGTTTTCCTATTTTCCGGAAATGTCCACGGAAGAAGCCGAGGCGCGCCACGTCCTCAACCGCGAACGGATGCACGCTTTGGTGGAATCGGCGCCGTGCGGCATCGCCGCGTGTTCGGGATATGCGTTCGCGATCGCCGCGCCGTCGTGCAAGGAGAACGCCACCGACGAACAGGTGCGCTTTTTCAAGACGCTGAAGCAAAACTACGACCTTGTCGCGCAGGAGCACGACTTCGGGCAGAACGCCACCACGCTGCTGCTGCTACGGCGCAAGGACAGTGCGAGATGACGTCTGCAAAAGACGAAGCCGATCCACAAGGAACGGAATCGCCCTCTCGAACGCAACGCCGTACCAATGGCCGGGCGGCGTGGCCTCGATTGCGGCGCAGACCACGTCCGCTGCAAGCGCCGCAGCATCCAACGCTCTCAGTCCGCGCACCACCGCGCCGGCGAACGCCGACGCGAAAAGGTCGCCGGTGCCGTGGAACACGTCGCCGCGGAACGGAGGGCGGCCTCCATCGCGCGACGTCCGGACAAGGCGCGGCGTGAAGTAGTACTCCACCGTCTCTCCGTCCGACACCGCCGTGCCGAGCAGCCCCTCGTCGAACGACACTCCCGTAAGCACCACGTTCTTTGCGCCAAGCGCGTGCAGGCCTCGCACCGTGCGCTCGACATGCGAACGGTCGTATCCTTGCAGCACCGGCTCTTCGCCCAGCAGGAACGCGGCTTCGGTGAGGTTCGGCAGAATGTAGTCCGCCCCCGCGCAAAGCCGCGCCATGAGACGCGGGAAGGATGCGTCGAAACCCGCGTATAGCCGTCCGTTGTCGCCAAGGACGGGATCGACCAGCCTCAACGCGCCAGGATTCGCGCACGAGGACATGATCGAGAGGATCGGTTCGACCTGCGACGCGCACACGTAACCCGTGTAGAACGCATCGAAACGCACGCCCTGGCGGCGCCACGCCGCCTCGACGCCGGACATGTCCTCGGTGAGGTCGCGGAACGTCCATCCGTCGAAACCGCCCGTATGCGTAGACAGCACCGCGCTCGGAAGCACGGCGCACTCGACGCCGCACGCGGACACGACAGGCAGCGCCACCGTGAGCGAACACTGCCCCAGGCAAGACACGTCCTGGATTGTCAGAAGCCGTTTGTACGGCACTTCCTGAACCGCTTCGTTCACTTGCCGTCCTTCTTATCCTTTTCGCGCCACCTGCGGTGCGCCCACAAATATTGTTCCGGATAGGCGCGTATCGCCTCTCCAAGCCGGTCGTTGAGCAATTGCGTGGCTTCGGCGCGATCGGCGTCTTTCGCGAATCGCAACGGCGCACCGCCCACGAGACGGTAGCGGAACGGGGCGACGCGCACGAAGGACCCGACCACGACCGGATAGCCGGTGCGGATTGCAAGACGGGCGGCGGAGGAGAACGTCCTTGCAGGACGCCCAAGGAACGTGAGAGGCAGCCCTTTGGACGTGTGCTGGTCCATGAGAATCGTCATCGCCGCGCACTCGTCCACCCACTTGCGCATTATCTCAGGGGTGAATCCATGGTTCTTGTCGATGATGGTCACGGGGCCGCGGAAGTGGTGGTTCTTCATCCAATTCGCCACGAACTTGTTGTTCATCACGCGGGCGATGGCAATCATCGGCCGGGCGAAGGAAAGCAGGTTCGTGGCCGCCTCCCAGACGCCGTGGTGTGCGCTCACGAGGATTATCGGCGTATCCGTCTCGTCCAGCAGCAGCCGCACCGCGTCGGGATGCCCTTCCGAGACATCGAGATGCTCGCGCCAGTTCTCGCGCGTGATCACGTGCGGAACGCGCAGCGCTTCGCACACGTGGCCTGCGAGATGCCCCCAGCTCGCGCGGGCGATGCGCAGGGCCTCGCGCGGGTCGTCGGTTATCTTCGCCTTGAGGACGTTATCCACGGCGATGCGGCGGCGCTTCGGAAAAAGCCAGAAGATGGCGCGCGCGAACGCGCTGCCCCAGTCGTAAGCCTTACTGTCCAGAAAATCCATGCGCCAGATTATACCATATTGCGCCCGCCGCCGCAAATTCGCCGAACCGAACGTCAGAAACGGAATATGCCTTTGAAATCCACGTCTTCCGCAGCGCAGGCGAAAACGGCCTGCGGAAGGTTTTCGGTGCTTGCGCGAAGCGTGTCGATGTATGCCGCGTACGCGGCAGGCGTCTCGCCGTCGCACGGCGCGCGAAGTCCCATCAGGACGATTGCGGACGAAGCAGACGTCGCGGCAATCCTGTCGAACGGCGTTTCGCCGTCCTCTTTCGCCACCACCGCAACGTCCGCATCCACGCGCGCATCCGCGAGAAACGACGCGTACCGCGAACGCTCGTTCGCTTCCTGCTCGCCGGTTTCCAGAAGGTGGCAGAGCCGTATCCTCGTCCGCGACGAAATCCGGCCCGCGCCGCCTCGCCGCAGAAGGCAGGCCATCGCGAGCAGGAAAGAGGCGTTTCCGCTTTTTCCGCGCCACCAGACGTCTATCACGCCTCCGGCGTCGGCGAACAATCCGCCTTCGTCGCTGCGCATGAACACGACGTTGCGGCGTCGGCGGATCATCTGCATCAACGCCGCCGCGAACTCCGCGCCGGAAGAATCGCCCAGCAGGACGGTGTTCGGCTCCAGCGGCCCGTAGCCGTATGCGCGAACAAGTTCGTCCACGCCCGTCCACGTCGAAGATGCGGAATGTATCCGAACCTGCGCGTCGATGCGCCGCCTGTCAAGCCAGCTGCGCATCGCGGCGGCGAGTTCCGCCTCTCTCGCCTGCGACCACGCGGCGGCAGGCAGCACCGCCGCGAACGTCGCGAAGCTCGTGTTGCCCGAGACTGCGGCCGCGAACGCCGCGAGGCGCGAACGGCGGCCGGGCGCACCGGAAAACACGAGCAGATTGGGACGCCATGTGTGGAAAGCCGGCGGGCGCCTGTCCAGCATCCGCAAGACCAGATGCGCGGCGTATGCGAGGATGCCGGTGCGCATGTCGCCCCAACGCGCCTGCAAGGCGCGGCGCTTGACGACCCAGTAGATGCCGGCTTCGCATCCGAGCGCGACGAACGTCCAGCCCGGACTTATCATGAACATCGCGCCGGCGCACATGGCAAAGCCCGCAATGGAGAAAACCGCCTTCACGCGGAACGTCGGACGCCACGCGGGATTGCCCATGACGGACTCAAGGCCTGCCGAAAGGTTGAGCAGCGCGTACGTGGAAAGATTGAACATTGTGAGTATCGGCGCGATGGCGTTGATATCGCCGAACCACAGCCCGACCGCCGCTATCGCAAAACAGACCGCCGACGCGAGGCGGGGATCGTCCGTGGCGCCCCAGCCGCGCCCCAAGACGCGCGGCAGCACGCGGTCTCGCGAAAGAGCCTGCACCACGCGCGGCGCGCAAAGGAAGCTGCCCACCGCGCTGGACAGCGTTGCCGCCCACACGCCGAGCAAAATCGGGAACGTCCACCGGGCGCACTTCGCGAGAATCATCGTGTCCGTGCGCAGCACGCCGGGATCGGACACGAACCTGTCGAGAAATATGGGAACCGCCATGTATATGGCATATCCCGTCAGCACGGCGGCGATCGTGCCTGCGGGAATCGAACGGCGAGGATCCTTAAGGTCGCCGGACATCCCGACGCCGGAAAGTATTCCCGTCACGGCGGGGAAGAACACCGCGAACACCGGCCAGAATCCAAGCGCCTCGGGCACGCTTTCCGGCGGAGAGAGCGTCTTGGGCGCGCCGCCCAGAAAGAACGACACGAGCGAGGCCGCGATGGCCGCCATGATGAAATACTGGCTCTTGAGCGCGATGTTCGCGTTGAGCGTGGCGACGACGGCGAGAACCGAAAGCGTGGCAAAGCCCACCAGCCGCGGATCCCACGCGCCAACGACTGGCAGCCCCGAATTGACGAGCGCCTCGGCGAAGCCGGCCACGTAGAACGAAACGCCGACGGCCTGCGAAAGCGCGAGAGGTATTCCAAGCGCGGCGCCCGCTTCCGCGCCGAACGAGCGCGACAGCATGAAGTACGCGCCGCCGCCCTCCATGCGCATGTTCGTTGCGAGCGCGGATATGGAAAGACCCGTCAGCAGCGTAATAGCACTGCCGATAGTGACCGCGGCAAGCGACGCGGCAAGCCCCGCATGGCCGAGCATCCAGCCAAAGCGCAGATACATGACCACGCCGATTATGGTCAGGATGCTCGGAGTGAATACGCCTTGGAACGTTCCGAAGGCGTATCCCCTTCCAGTCTGCTCCTTCACGAGGCGGACTCCTCCCTGGATCTGCCTACTTGCGCAGCGCAGCCTGCGCCGCCGCAAGGCGGGCGATCGGCACGCGGTACGGCGAGCAGCTCACGTAGTTGAGGCCGATCCTGTGGCAGAACTCCACGGAAGTCGGGTCGCCGCCGTGTTCGCCGCAGATGCCGCAGTGGATCTTCGGGCGGGTGGCCTTGCCGTCCGCGACGGCCATCTTCATGAGCTTGCCCACGCCGATCTGGTCGAGCTTCGCGAACGGATCGTTCTCGAAGATCTTCTGGTCGTAGTAGGCGCCAAGGAACTTGCCCGCGTCGTCGCGGGAGAAGCCGAAGGTCATCTGCGTGAGGTCGTTCGTGCCGAAGCAGAAGAACTCCGCCTCCTCGGCGATCTCGCCGGCGCAGAGCGCGGCGCGCGGCACCTCGATCATCGTGCCCACCTCGTAGTTGAGCTTGATCTCGGCGGCCTGGATTTCCTCGTTAGCGACGTGGACGACGATGTCCTTCACGAACTTGAACTCCTTGAGGTCGCCCGTGAGCGGGATCATGATCTCCGGCTTCACGTTCCAGCCCTTGTGGCGTTTCTGCACGTTGATGGCGGCGCGGATCACGGCCTTCGTCTGCATGACGGCGATTTCCGGGTACGTCACGCACAGGCGGCAGCCGCGGTGGCCCATCATCGGGTTGAACTCGTGGAGCGAGTCGATGATGTCCTTGATGCGGCTGATCGGCTTGTGCATGGACTTCGCGAGCAGCGCGACCTCGTCCTCGGTGTGCGGCACGAACTCGTGGAGCGGCGGGTCGAGGAAGCGGATCGTGACGGGCTGTCCGTCCAGCGCCTCGAAGAGCTGTTCGAAGTCGTCCTGCTGGTACGGGAGGATCTTCGCGAGCGCGATGCGGCGCTCCTCGACCGTGTCGGAGCAGATCATCTGGCGGAAGGACATGATGCGGCTCTGCGAGAAGAACATGTGCTCCGTGCGGCAGAGGCC
>JAFPNP010000194.1 GCA_017411125.1 Kiritimatiellia bacterium | reverse complement strand
GTACAGCAACGCCGCGACGGCGGGCGAGTACAGCAACGCCGAAGTGCGCGGAAAAGAATCTATTGCCGCTGTGCTGGGCAAAAACTGCAAGGCTCGCGGGGTGGTTGGATGCTGGCTTGTGCTTACAGAGCGCGATGACAACTGGCACATCTTGGGGGTCAAGGCGTTCCGCATCGACGGCGAGAATTACAAGCCCGACACGTGGTACACGCTGAAAGGCGGCAAGGTCGTAGCAGTAGACTAAGGAGAAAACAAATGACTGCTATCGACAAAATCGTAAACGAGATTGCCGAGGCGGAAGCGGTTTGGCACAAAGAGCCAATCGCCCAACTTCCGACGCAGCATCTCAAGGAGTGGGCTGACGGCATACGCAGTGAATACGACACGCTTCGGCGCGAGGCTCTGAAGGCGATTAACGAGATTGCGAGCGCCTGCACCGAGTTCCTGAAAGCCCAGGCTTTTCACGGGCTTTTCGCGAGAGATACAGGGTGGAAGAAACCGCAACGACGATTGCCCGTTCTAACGAAATCTAAAGAGAAAGGAAAATCCAAATGAGCGACGAAAAGCAAGAGACAAGCGCGGACGTCATCGCGGAGATGCGCAAGCTCGGCGAACTCGACGGAAAATCGACCGACAAGATTCCGCGCAGTCTGATGGGGCTTGGTTTGCGGACATACGCCGACCGCCTAGAGGCGGCGGCTACACGCGAACGGCTATTATCAAAACTGCCCGAAAATGATAATAGCGCGCCCGTTGTTTCCACGGGTGATAACAAGCCCGGCAACGCGGCGGCAATGCGCGAGGCGCTACATTCGCTCATTGATGTTATAGAGCGACTCGACGGCAACAATCCTCTATGGTGGCATAACAACGCGCCGGGAGTCAAGGCATTAAAGATTGCGAAAGCCGCCCTCGCCGCGCCGCCGCGCAACTGCGACGTGGGGACGGCCGAGGAGCAGGCGGATAGGTTTATGGAATTCTGCGATGACGAGAAGGGGGATCTTCAACATTGCAGAAATTGCCGCCTTTGCAATGCCTATGATTGTGAACTCGCATGGGCGCAGATGCCCTACGAGGAAGGAGCATCCAAATGAGCGGTCCCTATCCATTGACGTACTGCGACCGCGAATGCGCCGCCGCGAACGGCTGCGTCGTGGGCGGCATGACGTGCAGCGGGTGCGGACGCTACTTCTGCGCACACGAACTCCTCGATGGCCTGTGCGCGGATTGTGAGGCCGAGGCCGAGGAGGCGAGGGCGAGGAAAGAAGAAGAGAAGGAGGATGAAGAAGAATGAAAGGCACTGCGACCATCGAGCGAATTTTCGGCAAGGTCAAGCCGCCGCCGCCGGGCGTCGCCCCCGGCAGATGGCGTACCCGCAAGCGCGGCGACGGCTACCGCCGTTATTCCGACGCGGAGATTTTGGCGTCCGCCGTCATGCCGTCGCGCGAAAACTTGAAAACGGAGCTGCGCAAATGAGCAACGCTTTGAACGAACTGGCCTCGCGCCTGCGCCGCAACGCCGCCACCGCCATGCACGGCGACACGGCGGAGGACATCCGTGCCGCAGCCGACGCGCTGGACGCTTTCGCGTCCGTGGGGGAAGTGGCGTATTCGCCGAATCCCTACAACCACATCGTACTGGTAAACGACGGCAACCTCGTTTCGCCGCGCAAAATCATCGACGCATACCAGCGGGCGTTCGCCCGCGTGGCAGGGGAAGGAGGTGCGAAGTGGGCAATGAACCATGCACCGACCTGTGGCACGACTGGAATCCGCTGAAGGCAAAGGCAAAGAAAGGAGGCGAAGCGCAATGATTGCGTTGAATCTCACAATCCGGCGGAAATGGTTTGATCTTATCCGCATCGGCACAAAGCGCGAGGAGTTCCGCATGTGCAACAATCAACAGGTGGTGCGTTTGGCCAAAGAGGCAATACGGCACGGCTTGCCGAGCAATGCCGTCGCCGTGTTCCGCAACGGCTATCGCATGGACAGCCCTGCGCTTGCCGTGCGGCTTATCGGAATGAGCATCCGCTCCGGCGACATGGCTGCGCATCCCGAATGGGGCGAGCCGACGGGCAAGGGCTCGCACTTTGTGATAAGCCTTGGTAAAGTGTTGTTCGTAGCGCCGTATCATGACGTGCGGGAGGCATTCAAGGAAGGTGGCGAGAAGTGGTGAACATGGAACTCTACGAATCGACATGGGTTGCCATGTCCGTCGGGCTGTCGCTTATTATCGGTTTCGTGGCGTTCGTCGTAATGATGAACGGCAAAAACAAGGATGACAAAAACAATGAATAGAAAGACCATTTACATCGCCGGACAAATGGCCGGGCTACCGGATCTGAACTTCCCTACGTTCTACGCTGCGGAAAAGCGACTTGAGGCGGCAGGTTGGAAGCCCGTAAACCCCGCGAGGTTCAATCATGTCTTCGGCGTCGAACCGAAAGGTAGGCTTCTCGATGCCGTCTGCGAATCCGAACGTGCCGCGATCCCTCACCTCGACGCGATTTATCTCCTCAAAGGCTGGGAGAAATCCAAGGGCGCGAAGCGGGAGCTTCTTGTTGCGCTTCAACACGATCTTGAAGTCATAGTCGAAGGGTCTGAACCATGAGCCGTCCAATCACTTTTGTCGATCTCTACTGCGGAGCAGGTGGATATTCCACCGGCTTTGCCGAAGCCATGCGCGAACTGGGGTTGTCCTTCCGCGAAATCGCCATCAACCATTGGCTTCGGGCGATCCAGACCATGCAGGCCAACCACCCGGACGTGCTGGCGTTGAAGATGGATATTGAAGCCGCCACGTCCAAGGACATTGGCGTGAAGGTGATCGACCTTCTCCACGCCTCGCCGTCCTGTACGCACCATTCCCGCGCCAAGGGCGGCAAGCCGCGTGACGACCAGCTCCGCTCGCAGCCGAACGAGATATGGAAGTTTGTCGACAACATCCATGTCCGCCGCATTACGATTGAGAACGTGCCGGAGTTTGTCAACTGGGGGCCGCTCACCACAGACGGACGGCCGATCAAGCGGAAGATGGGAGACTGTTTCCGCGCGTGGCTCCAGCAGTTCACTGCGCGCGGCTACACCTACGAATATCGCATACTCAACTGCGCGGATTACGGTGACGCCACTTCACGCAAGCGCTTTTTCCTTCAGGCAGTCAAGCACGGATGCGGGAAGATCAAATGGCCGGAGCCTACACACGAAGAAAACCCGCAGCCCAACTTTTTCGGACGTACCCTAAAGCCGTGGCGCGGGATCTGCGAATGTCTTGACTATTCAGATACGGGACGCTCCATCTTCGGCAGAAAGGACCCAATTGCCGAGAAGACCTTGCGCCGCGTTGTGGATGGGCTTCGCAAGTATTGCAAGATTTCACTTCCGCTTGATGTTCTAATGGCTTCCAACAAGCGCATCCAGAAGCACGCGGTTCAGATAGGCAAAGAGATCCCCCTGCATCCGTTCTTGGCGAAGCTCAATAACCATGCGACAACCGAGAACACAAACGCGCCCCTTACGACCGTCACCACGTCCGGCAACCACCATGAACTATGCCAGCCGTTTATCGTGCGCTTGCGCAACAACCAGAATTGCGCGGACATCGGCAAGCCCCTGTCTGCAATCTCCTGTTCTGGTGCGCACCATGAACTTTGTACGCCCATCATCATCGAACACATGCACAACGGGCGCGCTCGATCCGTAAAGGAACCTATCGGCGTCCAGACCACGCATGACCGCTATTCCTTGGTCCAGTCGTTTGTCCTCGGACAGCAAGGCGGCGCAACTCTTCGCCCGGACGATAAGCCGTGTCCTACGATCTCATGCGCTGGTGCATTGCGCAAGGTTGATGCAATCGTAATTGACACCAGCCGTCCGGCGGGGCCGTCCTCGGGGCATATCGGCTCGGACAAAAAGCCGATACGCACCCTCACGACGTGCGACAATGTTCAAGGAGTGTTTGCCATTCTGGAGGACGGAAGATTGCTGGATGTTCGCCTCCGCATGTTAAAGCCCTCGGAGCTTGCCGCCGCCCATTCCTTCCCGAAAGACTACAAGCTTTCCGGTTCTCGTGCAGACCAAGTGAAGCAGATCGGCAATTCAATTCCAGTCCAGACGGCAAAGGCAATCGTCAAGGCTATGTTCGCTAAATGATTTCTCCGGCATGGTGCCGGAGGATAAAAAAGGAGTAAAACAATGAAAAAGTACATCAGATGCCACATCGTCGAAGCGAAGCCGATGACGCGCGGCGACTACAACAAGTATCGCGGCTGGAAGATTCCCGCTGACGAGAACCCCGCCGACGAGGGCTATCACGTCGTCTACCCCGACGGCTACGAGTCTTGGTGCCCCAAGGCGCAGTTCGAGAAGGCATCATCTCCGGAGGCGCTATATGAAGTGCTCAAGGAGTTTCATGATGAGCATTATGCGGCAAACCCCGAAGGGTTGACGCTTGAGCTTGTCAAGGCTTACTACGGGCAGTTTGCGAACAACCCGTGCATGACCTTCGGACAGGCGATTGAGGCCATGAAGCAGGGCAAGAAGGTTGCCCGTCGCGGCTGGAACGGTAAGAATATGTATGTCTGGGTCATGCCGGGCAGCACGATCAAGGATTGCCCGAACATTACCGATCCACACCTGAAGGCCATCAGCGACGCGAACGGCGGCACGGTGACGTTCACCGGTAGCATCCGCATGAAGACCGCGACCGGTGAAGTTCTCACCGGCTGGCTTGCCTCGCAAACGGATATGCTTTCCGATGACTGGCAGATCATAGAATAACCCTCCACGCCCTGCCGTCGGCCTAGGAAACGGCGGCAGGGCACTGCTTCAATGGTTGTCAAAACGAAAATCTCCATCGGCGACACCGTTCTGCTCTTCGGTGATCCGAAATGGAAAACAGTCTGCACCGCAATCACCGTCCGCGCCTCCGGACAGGTCGAGTATCTTCTTGAATGGGGCAGGGACGACGAGCTGCGCGAGGAATGGATAACGGCTGAACGCCTGGAGTTGCTTTCCAAAATCTTTCCGCAAACACACCAACAAGGATTCATGCAATGAACGACAACAGACAAGACGGTCAAACTGCGTTTGACCGAAACCACAAGCCCGACTTCGCCAAGATCGAAGCCCACTACGCCCACGCCCGCGAGAAGCACCCGTACTTCTGCGACGGGCTTCTGCCGACGCAAGTTCCGTATCCAATGACCGAATGCGCGATGCTGCGCGAAATACGCGAAACCCTGCGCGCGAACAGGTTGCGTATCGAGCGCGGTATTCGCAACGCCAACTGCCTCTGGAACGAACTGCTCAATTGCGAAGTATGGCACGGCAACTGGCGCATGGCCGTCTACTGGCTCGCCGCCGCAACGCTCACCGCGTGCGTCACCTACACGGGAGGCAGACCGTGCGCATAACCATCGACATACGCAAGACGCGGGATGCCGCCGGACGCAAGGCCGTC
>JAFPNP010000193.1 GCA_017411125.1 Kiritimatiellia bacterium | reverse complement strand
TGTCGCTTGCCCAGGTTTGCCAAAGATACAACGGATCAGCAGGCGGAACAGGATACGACATCTCGCATATCGCAGATCTTCCGGTAAATGCGCAAAATCGTAAATGGTTTCGCTATGTGCGGATTAAAAATGTAAAAGTGGACGAAGAGGGAGACACTGGATACTCTGGTCCGGCCATCGATGCCGTCGCCGACGTGGCGCCGGTTTCGGGATACAAGAACTGGGTACTGAACAACTACTCATGGGAAACCGCATGGCAAACGAACCTGACCGCATCGACCGTAATCGCGACGAACGGGCTGCCCAACGGCCTCAACTACGTGTACGGACTTGCACCGACCACTTCCGTAAACAGCAAAGAAAAATCGTTCGAAATCGTCTCGTTCGAGCCGGGCAAAGCGGATCACGTCATCAAGATGCGCTCGCCCGTGAAGATGGATTCCGTACCGAGAGGACTTGTCGTGCAAAAGACGGTTGCAATCGGAAGCAGATGGCAGAAGGTCGTGCCGACGCGGGGCGAACCCGTCGAAGAGAAATCCGGCACATGGCTGAACACGTTCAAAGTGCCAAAGGACGGCGCGGCCTTCTTCAGGCTTGCGCTGGATGAATGAACCGGGGCTTCACACTGTTTGAGATGCTCCTCGTGGTGGGGTTGCTCGCAGTCGTCGCCGCGCTCGTGGTGCCGAACATAACAACGGCGCGCGAAAGAGCGCTCAGCGTTCAATGCAAGAGCAACCTCCACCAGCTTGCGACGGCCTGCCTCGAATACTCGATGAGAGAAGGATACCTTCCATGGGGATCGATTTCGCCGCAAGACCACGACGGCAACTACTGGCGCTCGGGGAAATACGAATCTATCATACCGCGGGAAAATCCCGTCCTTCATGGAGCGCGGGAATGGAAAGAGTTCTCGTCCTTCTGCTGGGACTTCATCAGGAAGAGAGGCGAGACGGGTTGGCGGTGCGGCGAGATGTTCGACGGCATGAGGGCGGACACGCTTTTCAGCTGCCCGAAGTGCGTTCTGGAGAGCGACAACTGGGACGGCAACCACATAACAGGATACAACTACAACGTCTGCTATCTTGGATATGTGGAGAATGACGCGGGCAAGCGAAACTATCCTACCGCATGGCGTGAAATCAAAAACCCCGCGTCCGTAATCGTGTTCGGCGACGGCGGCTATTCGGGCGGGCCGAACAAATTCATGCGCGCTCCATTCCAGGACAGGCAGTACGATGGTTCTTCCGCTTCGCTCCGCAAGGCCGGCACTCAGGCATTCCGCCACGGATGGGGGCATTGGCGCCATTGCAACATGGCGTTTCTGGACGGGCACGTGGAAGAGTTCCGCCAGCCTTACAAAGCCGGCGGAAGCAAGGGATGGGTTGACAAGAAGTCATATTCCGCGTTCATAAGCTCGGGCAACGGAATATACGGGCCGCGCGGCTTCGGCATCGCTGACGATTATACCGAATAAACACGGCGCGGAGCGTTGAATACAACGCGCCGTACCCGATCCGGCACTACTGCTTTCCGCAGCCTACGCCAATCTGCGGAAGTATTCGATCGTCTTGGCAAGCCCCTCGCGCAGGGGGACTTTCGGCTCCCAGCCAAGAAGTTCCTTCGCAAGTGTTATATCCGGCTTGCGGCGCTTGGGGTCGTCCTTGGGCAAAGGTGCGTAGACGAGTTTGGACGTCGATTCGGGAATCTGGCGAAGCGTTTCCTCGGCGAGCTGCTTTATGGTGTACTCGCCGGGATTTCCGGTATTTATCACCGCCGCGCCGAGGCCATGCCGGGCCACGAACGCGTCTATGACGTCGCGGTCGAGCGTCATGTACCTGCGGAACGCCTCTACGAGGTCGTCGCAATACTGGAAGGAACGCGTCTGGGAGCCATCGCCGAAAAGAGTGATGTCCTCGTTCGAGAGAGCCTGCATGATGAAATTGGAAATGACGCGCCCGTCCTTCGGGTGCATGTTCGGTCCGTAGGTGTTGAATATGCGGACCATCCGCGCGTCCACGCCGTATTCACGACGGTAGTCGGCGCAAAGCGTCTCCGCACAACGCTTGCCCTCGTCATAGCAACTGCGGATGCCGATGGTGTTCACGTTGCCCCAATACGTCTCGACCTGCGGATGGACGAGCGGATCGCCGTACACCTCGCTTGTGGAGGTGTGCAGCAGCCGCGCCTTCGTCTTGAGAGCGAGGTCCAGCATGTTCATCATGCCGAGCACGGAACTCTTGATCGTCTCGACTGGGTTCTTCTGATAGTGAATCGGCGAAGCGGGGCAGGCCAGATTGTATATCTCGTCGAACTGTCCCCAGAACGGCTGCGTCACGTCATGGAGCACAAATGAAAACCTGTGGTTCCCCAACAAGTCATAGATGTTCGACTTCGTGCCGGTGAAAAGATTGTCAAGCCCAGTCACCTCGTATCCATCCGCAATAAGGCGACGGCAGAGGTGCGAACCGAGAAAACCAGCTGCGCCGGTCACAAGTGCTTTCTTTGCGAGAACCATGTTTTTCCTCCTGATGCTTCTTCAAATGGAACAAATTTCAGGCGAGACGGTAGCCGTCGCGGAAAGTCCGGCGGAGTTGCTCGTTCGCCTCCGGGCAATTCGTGAAAAGTTCAGCTGCGGGATCCCACGCAAGACGCCGCCCCGTGCGCAGTGCAATGTTCGCGAGATGTGCGAAACTCGTGGAACGGTGCGCATCCTCGAACGTACACAACGGTGTGCCGCGGTCTTTCACACGATCGATGAAATCGCGCACCAGCACGGCCTCCCCGTCCGCCGCGCCGTTGAAAAACGAGGACTCCCTGAACAGCGGCTTCTTTGGATTCTTAAACTCCCGCGACACCTGCGGAACAATGGAGTAGCCACTTGCATCGGCATACGCCACGCCATCAGACCCCTGAAGCTCGATTTCGCGCAATGGGACTGGATTCGCAGTTCCGCCTTCGTAGACGGAAAAATGCACGAGCTTCTTGTCGGGAAATTCAAAGGTGACTTCCATCGTATCGGGCACGTCGCCGTCGTGGTCGAGAAAATAACGCCCTCCCACCGCCGTTACGGCATTTGGCGCGATTTCTCCCATCATCCAGCGCAGAACGTCGAAGTAATCGACGCCCCACGTCGCAACCGGGCTGGAGAAATCCGAATGCCAGCGGAAGAAATACGGCGCTATGGTGCGGTAGGGGCGAAACGCGCAAGGGCCAACCCACTTGTCCCAATCAAGCCCTTTGGGCGGCTGGCATGGCGGACATTTTCCGATCCCGTTGGGGAACATGTTGGATACGTGTGCCGCCCGACCAATACGGAACGTGCCACATTTGCCGCCGTCGATTTCCGTCTTCAATTTGCGGTACGATGTGCTGCCGCGCCTGGTCAGTCCGACGGCGGCAACCTGTTTGGATGCCTTGTGCGCATTCACCATGGCCCGTCCTTCCTCCAGCGTAGCGGAGAATGGTGCTTCGCAGTAAACGTCCTTACCGGCCTTGAGCGCGTCAATCGTCATGAACGAATGCCAATGATCCGGGGCGGCAATGCAAACGGCCTCGACGCGAGTATCCTCCAGAAGCCGACGGTAGTCCTGATAACGCTTGCAAATGCCAGCCTTCACAGCCTCCTGAAGACGACGTTCCGTCACGAGCAAAGCCCCGTCAACTCCATTGAAAACCGGCAAATGTCCTTCCAGACCGAATGCGACGAACTTAGGATCGAAAGACTCGGAATCGCGCTTTAGAAACGGTTCGTACACATCGCAAACGGCGACCGGCTCGACATCTGGCAATGCAAGAAAACTGTGCAGAAGCTGCGTGCCGCGGCAACCCATGCCGATAAAGCCCATGCGTACTTTCCGCACCGCAGAAGACGCGCCCGGAAGCCCAGACGCAATCAACGCGACCGCTCCGCCCAAAATGAAATCGCGCCTCTTCAAATCGTCCCCTGCCTTTACCGGGACGAAGCTTTCTCAAGTTCAGGATAGGCGGGCACGGAAATCTTTGCGCCTTTGCGCAGATTGTCCACGTAATCCTTGAACGCCTTCTGAACCTGCCGTCCTTTCATCCAGTTCTCCACGTCCACAAGTTTCGGCTTTTGCGCCGCCACTTGACGCTCAACGTCCTCGGCATTCGGCGCAACGGCAGGAATCTTCTTAATCGCAAGAATGAGATGCCAGCCGAATTGCGTCTTCACCGGAGTAGAAAGAGCACCTTCCTTAAGCGCAAATGCGGCTTTGTCAAACTCTGGCACCATCTGTCCGTGGCCAAAAACGCCCAAGTCGCCGCCCTTCGCCTTCGACGGACAATCCGATTTCGCCTTGGCCAATTCGGCAAACTTCGTTTTTAGTTCATCGCCTGAAAGCGACTTCAACTGCGAATGAAGCGCATCGACCTCCGCCTTCGCAATTGCGTCCGTTTTCGTGTTATCCACCTTGACGAGTATATGTGAGGCCTGCACCTGCTCCAGCTTGGACGCCATCGCCCTTTGCGTGATGTTCGAAACTATTTCATCATACTGCCTTTTCAACTCCTTGGCATCTACCTTGATAGACGAGGCAATCTTCTGATCAACGAACTTTCTGACGAGTGCGGCATCCTTGAATTCGGCAAGCCCGCGTTCCTTGCCCAAGGAGTGTCCGGCAACAAGTTCATCAACCGTCTTCGGCGCACCTGGACGTCCATTCGCAGCTTTGAGCGCCTCGTCGACGTACTGCTTGAACTCGGCATCGGAGACGACGACGCCCGCCTTCTTGGCTTCGCCAATGACGAGCGTCTTCGTTATGAACATGTCCACGATTTTCTGGCCAAAGAACTTCCGCGCCTCTTCAAGGCGGTTGCTTGGAATCTGCGCCTTTTGCGCTTCAAGTATGCGCGCCACGTCAGAATCGAGCTCCGCCTGCGTCAACGTCGTGCCGCCCACAGATGCTGCGACCCCGTTCTTCGCGACGGACGCCGCATCCCCATGCGCAACGCAAGAAACCGCCGCGATGACGAAAACCGCAAGAAGTCTTACCAACATGACCACGCCCCTTCTGCTTCAATCACATCCCGCCGCGTCCGCGAAGCGAACCGTGGCGAAGGAAGCCGTCATACTTGCGCACGAGAAGATGCGATTCCATGATACGCAGCGTATCCAACGCGACGCCCACAATGATGAGCAAGGACGTACCACCGAAGAAACTGGATATTGCCCACGGAATGTCAAACGCACCGCTGAGAATCTGCGGCAGCAAGGCCACAACGAGAAGTCCCGTGCCGCCGATGAGCGTGATACGCGTCATGACCGCGTCAAGATATTCGGCCGTCTGCATTCCGGGGCGGATGCCCGGCACGTATGAACCGTCCTTCTTCAAGTTCTCGGAAATATCCACAGCATTGAACTGCGTCGCCACCCAGAAGAAGCAGAAGAACATGATTACAATGGCATAGATGATCAAGTGCGTCGCTGACCCCATGTCGCTGAGCTGCGTTCCGAACGTCTGGCATGGATCCCAAGGAATCTTCTTGAAAAGCCATCCAAGGACTTGAAGTATGGGTTGGGCAAAGATAATCGGCATGACGCCGGTGTAGTTCACGCGCAGGGGCATGAACGTCTGCTGCATTCCGTATGTATTGCCCATGACCATGGAACGGCGCGTCGCGTGAATCGGCACCTTGCGCACGCCCTGCACAAGCATCACCGTGCCCATGACGACGGCAAAGCCGAAAAGAAGCAAAAGCACGAGCTCCACCGGAGACTTAGTCTGCATTCCACTGCCGCCGAAATAACGCTCGTAAGCCGCGAATATCGCATGCGGAAGACGGGAGGTGATGTTGATCATGATTATCAGCGAACCGCCGTTGCCGATTCCGAAAGTGGTAATCTGGTCGGCGAGCCACATGACGAACAACGCGGCTGACGTCATGCCGATTACAGTCATGAGACGGAAACCGAGCGGCGAACCGCTCACCACGATCTGGCTGCTGATGCCAAGCGTCTGTGGATTTAGAAGCACGGTGGCAATCGTCCAAGACTGGACTATGCAGATTACGATCGTGAGATAGCGGGTAATCTGAGCCAGGCGCTGACGGCCGCTTTCGCCCTCCTTCTTCAACTTTTCAAGCGACGGAATCACGCTTGAAAGAAGCTGGATTACAATCTGGGCCGAAATGTATGGCCAGATGGAAAGGAAGCCTATGGCACACTGGCCAAGGGCACCACCCGTGAACACATCGAACCAGTCGAGCATACCACCGCCGGCCGCCTGACGAATGTCCTCTATGGCAGCCTGCAGCGCACGCCAGTCGACTCCTGGCGTAGGCACTTGGGAAACAAGGCGGCATACCGCCACCAAACCAAGCGTGATCAGGATCTTCTTCCTCAATTCGGGAATCCTGAACGCATTCGAGAAACCTTTAAGCATCGACATGGCTCAACCTCCGTACGAAATCATTAAAAACAAAGACAAAAGGAAGGCGCGGGAGAAAACAAAGAAAGACCTCGGACGGAGGGGGCACCCCTCCACCCAAAGTCCTCTACCATGCCCTCACGCGTCCTCACGCCGCCCCTCATGCCACGCTGCCGCCGGCGGCCTCGATCTTGGCCTTGGCCGCTGCGCTGCACGGGACTTTGACGGTGAACTTCTTGGTAAGTTCACCCTGCGCGAGAATCTTGACAATCGGGCGCTTCGCGCTCTTGAAGCCCTTCTCCGCAAGCGAGGCGAGCGTAATCTCGTCACCGGCATTGAACAGGCGTTCAAGCGTCTCGATATTCACCGCAAGGGTCTCGGTACGGAAGCGCGCATTGTTGAATCCGCGCTTTGGCAGACGGCGCACCAGCGGCATCTGGCCGCCTTCAAAGCCAAGCTTCTGCTTGTGGCCCTTGCGGGCATTCTGGCCTTTCTGGCCACGGCAGCACGTCTTGCCCATGCCCGAACCGCAACCGCGGCCCACGCGCTTGGCGCGCTTGCGCGCACCGGGTGTGTTTGTGAGACTGGAAAGATCCATTTCAAACTCCTTTCGTTCAATTGCAGTCGATTGCAATCGACTGCAACCGAAACACATGATTTATGCGCGGATTGCCTCTATCTCCGCAGCGGAACGCAACTGGGCAAGAGCATCCATCGTGGCTTTAACCACATTGAGACGGTTCTTGGAGCCAAGAGACTTGCCCACGGCGTCGCGGATGCCCACCGCCTCGAGAACGGGACGCATCCCGCCACCGACGATAAGCCCGGTACCGGCTGGCGCCGGCTTCAGAATCACGCGCCCGCCGTCGCATGTTCCTGCGACGTCATGCGGAATGGTAACGCAGACGACCTGACCCTGCGCGTCCTTCTCGACACGGAGCGTGACGGGGGTCATGGCCTTGCGAGCGGCCTCGCCGCCCTTGCGAATGGCATCCGAAACCTCGTTCGCCTTGCCGAAGCCAACGCCCACCTTACCCTCGTGGTCGCCCACGACGATTACGGCGGAGAAGGACATGCGACGACCGCCCTTGACGGTCTTGGCGCAACGGTTCACGAACACGACCTTCTCGTCAAGGTCGTCTGTCGCGCCGGATTCGCTGCGGCGCTTGTCGCGGTTCATAGCCATTATTCAGCCTCCTTGACAGGTTTGTCGCTGATTGAAAGCCCGTTCTCGACAGCGCTTGCGACAATTGCCGCCACGCGACCGGTAAACTTGAATCCACCGCGGTCCACCACGACACGGGTGATACCCTTCGCCTTGGCGGCCTCTGCCGCCGCCGCTCCGAGCTTCTTGGCGACTTCGATGTTCGCCTTGGATTCCTTCAGCGAGGTAGCGTGGGCGAGCGTATTGCCGACCGCATCATCAATGAACTGCACATACATGTGCTTGTTCGTAATGCAAATCGACATGCGCGGACGCTCCGCAGATCCTATCACGCGCTGGCGAAGTCGCAGATGGCGCTTCGCGCGCTGGTCTTTACGGTTGAAACTCATTTTGTAGATTTCTCCGATTCAGGCGGCCTTGAGATTAAGCCACCTTCTTGCCCTGTTTACGGCGAATGTGCTCGCCAAGATACTTGATGCCCTTGCCCTTGTAGGGTTCGGCGGGATAGAAGCTACGAATGCGCGCGGCCGCCTCCCCGACGAGCTCCTTGCTGATGCCGGTGAGAGTGATCTGCAGCCCGTCATTCTCGACAGACACCTTCAACCCCTCCGGGATCTCAAAGATCTTCGGCGATGCGAAACCGAGCGACAGCGCCAGCTGCTTCCCCTGGAGAACGGCCTTGAAGCCGGTTCCCTCGATTACCAACTGCTTGGTGTAACCTGCGTCAACGCCAACCACGTTGTTGTGAATGAGCGCACGCGCAAGACCGTGGAAGTTCTTGATCGTATCATCCTTGCGTTCAACCACGATCTTCCCGCCCTCGACCTTAGCAGTGATGCCATCGTGCATCACATAGGAAAGTTCGCCGAGCTTGCCCTTGACAGTGACCTTCTGTCCATCGACCGAGGCCGTGACGCCTGCAGGAAGGACTACCGGTTCTTTACCAATACGAGACATTGTTCTGAACTCCTTACCAAACGGTGCAGATCAACTCGCCGCCGACTCTCTGCTTCTTCGCGTCCGCTCCGCTCATCACGCCCTTGGACGTAGAAAGTATCGCAAGACCCATGCCGTCAAGGACGGACGGAATCTCAGCGCAGGATACGAACTTGCGAAGGCCGGGCTTCGACTGGCGCGCCAGACCGCGGATGGCCGGTTCGGCGCGATCCGAGTACTTGAGCGTGACAACGAGCTGCTTAGGGAAATCGGTGGTCGTGAAAGCGTCCTGGATATACCCAGCGGCCTTCAAAACCTTCGCGATTTCAGACTTTATGTTGGACGCTGGCACGGAAACCTGCACGAGGCGGGCCTTGATGCCGTTCCGAATCGCGACCAGCATGTCGGAAATGGGATCGATTGACATTTTTCAGTTCCTTTCCGAAATTACCACGACGCCTTGGTGACGCCGGGAATGAGACCGTTCACCGCGAGTTCGCGGAAGCAGAGACGGCACACGCCGAACTTGCGCATGTACGCATGGCGGCGCCCGCAAATCCTGCAACGGTTGTAGGCGCGGACGTTCGCCTTCGTGAGGGGTTTCTTGCCCTCGGCGACGCGCTTCGCGTCCTTCGCCTTGGCCGCCTTAAGGCGAGCGGCCTTCTCCATCAGACATTTCTTAGCCATGAATCAATTCCTCCCCGCAAACGGCATGCCGAGCGCAACGAGCAGCTCCTTGGCGGCCTTGTTGTCCTGCGAACTCGTGACAAACGTCACGTCCATGCCGCAATTCGGCCCCGTCGCCTCCACGAGCTCGGGGAAGATTGCATGCTCCTTGAGACCCAGCGTGTAGTTGCCGCGCCCGTCGAAGCCGCGGTTCGGCACACCGCGGAAGTCGCGGATACGCGGCAGGGCCGCATTGATCAGACGCTCCGTGAAATCCCACATCCTGTCGCCGCGAAGCGTCACCTTCGCGCCGATGACCATGCCCTCGCGCAGCTTGAAGTTCGATATGGACTTCTTCGCCTTGCAAAGCAGGGGCTTCTGGCCGGTGATCGCCTGCAGATCCTCGACAATGGCCTTCTGCTCGTCCTTGGAGACGATGCCGAAGCCCATGTTCACGACAACCTTCTGGAGACGGGGAACGAGCATCTTGTTGGTCGTGCCGAGCTTCTGCTCAAGCTCGCCAATGATGCGCGAAGTGTATTCTTCTTTAAGCTTAGACATGACGAGTTCCTCAAATGGTCTTCCCGGACGCCTTCAGCCTGCGCACCTTCTTGCCGTCCTTTTCGACGGTAGCCACGCGCGAACCCTTCTTTGCATCGGGATCGTAGGGCATGAGCTTGCAGAGGGGAATCGGGAATTCCCGGTCGATGAGACCGCCCTGCGTACGCTCGGTACGGCGGACGGCCTTTTTGTGGACGTTGATTCCAGACACGATAGCCGTGCCCTTCTTCGCGTTCACCTTCTGGACGACCCCGGTGCGCCCGGCGTCGTTACCGTGAGTCACGACCACGGTGTCGTTTTTGCGAATACGTGCGATACTCATGATGCGCTCCTCTTAGACCACTTCCGGGGCCATTGACAGGATTTTCATGTAGTTTTTCTCGCGCAGCTCACGCGGCACCGGACCGAACACGCGGGATCCGATGGGGTTGAGCTTGGAGTCGACGAGAACGCAGGCGTTCTGGTCGAAATGCACGCGCTGCCCGTCCTCGCGGACAATCGGCGCGCCCGTGCGCACTATCACCGCCGTAGCGACCTGCCCCTTGCGGATGGAACCGGTAGGGCTAGCCTCCTTGATGGCCACGCGTATGACGTCGCCAAGGTGGGCGTACTCCTTGCGCTGCTTCAGAATGCGGAAGCACATAGCGCGCTTGGCGCCCGTGTTGTCCGCCACTACGAGATTGGTAAGTTCCTGTATCATGTCACTTCGCCTCCGGCGCAACGATGCGCCAACGCTTAGTCGCGCTTAGAGGGCGCGTCTCCATGATCGTCACCACGTCGCCGACCTTCGCGGTATCGGCCTCGTCGTGGACATGGTATTTCTTAGAGCGTACGACAACCTTCCCGTAAACAGGATGGCGCTCGCGGTAGGTCACCTGAACGACGACGCTCTTGATGCCCATCTTCGAGACGACCTTTCCCTTGCGGACCTTGCGGTCGCCGCGTTTTACTTCATTTGCCATAATTACTTGGCCTCCTTCTTCGCGGCAGCCTGAACCGTGAGCATACGCGCGATTTCGCGGCGCATCCCACGCATCCTGACCGGCTTTTCTACGTCAACCTTCGACGCATGGCGCAACTTCAGGTCTGCGAGTTCCTTACGGGCCTCGCGGATCTTGGCGGCGAGCTCATCCGCGCCGAGTTCCTTCAATTCATTCATCTTCATCAGATCTTCACTCCTGCACGCGTGATGAACTTCGTGTGGATGCCGATTTTGGTAGCGGCGAGGCGGAGGCACTCGCGCGCCACTTCCTCTGAAACGCCACCGACCTCGAACAGCACCTTGCCGGGGAGAACAACCGCGACCCAGAACTCCGGATTGCCCTTGCCCCCGCCCATTCGCACTTCAATCGGCTTGCGGGTGACCGGCTTGTCGGGGAACATGCGGATCCAGAGTTTGCCTTTGCGCTTCATCTCGCGGTTAATCGCGACGCGGCAGGCCTCGATCTGCGTGGCCGTAAGGAATCCGCGCGTGGTCGCCTTGAGGCCGAACTCGCCATATGCGAGTTCCGCGCCCGAAGTGGCCCAGCCCCCGCGGTTGCCTTTGGACTGTTTCCTGAACTTTACTCTTTTGGGCATCAACGGCATGACTTACCTCCGCTCCTTGCGCTCGCCGCGCTCACCCCGTTCGCCGCGCTCG
>JAFPNP010000192.1 GCA_017411125.1 Kiritimatiellia bacterium | reverse complement strand
GGCGGCGCTCATCCGTGCAATCGATGAACACCTGCCGTATCCTCGGCATCGCGGCGCGGGCGTCGCGTCCGACGGCGTCCGGATTCACCGGCACGTCGCGCCATCCGATCGCGTCGCATCCTTCGCGGCGGATCGCGTCTTCGATTTTCGCTTCTTCGCCTTCGCCCCCGAAAATCATCGCCACCGCGAACGATTGCGGCGCCTTGGCGAACAGCTTTGCAAAAAAGGCGTGCGGAATTTTGAGGAGGAGTCCGGCGCCGTCGCCGGTTTGCGGGTCGTTTCCGGTCGCGCCGCGGTGCATGAGGCGTTTCAGGATCGTCATGCCCTTTTCCACGATGTCGTGGCTCGCCACGCCGTCGAGGTTCGCCACCATGCCGACGCCGCACGCATCGTGTTCGTATTCGTTGCGATACAGTCCTTGCTGCAATTTCCCGATTTCGCGCCAGTCTCGCGTGCGCTTCTTTGTCGGACGGTAGATGTCGTGTATCTGTTGCATATCATATGCAACATAGCACAACCTGTGCCAATGGTTTGAGAGGCTCTTCCCGGCCTTTGCTTTTACACCTTGCGTAAAACGCCCATGGTTTGATTGCTAAAAACTTGTATGTTGCGAACAGTCGCCACACGAGTTTTGGCGGGATTATTTCCGGCGGCGGAAGCCCCGCCGAAATTTCAGAGGGACTTTTTCCGGCGGCGGAAGTCCCGCCAAAATTTCAGGGAAGGTTTCTGCGGCGCAGGAAGTCCCGTCAAAAATTTGGGGAAGGTTTCTGCGGCGCAGGAAGTTCCGCCAAAATTTTGGGGAAGGTTTCTGCGGCGCAGGAAGCCCCGCCAAAAATTCAACGGCTCCTCCCGTGACGCAGGAAGAGCCGCCGAATTTTTAAAACTGCCTGTTTCGGCGGTTTTAGGCGTTATTTGGCGGAACTGGTTCCGGTTCTTTGTGATGTTTGCCGCCGCTCCATTTCGGGATCTAGTTTTTCTCTGAAATTTGGATTCCCCTTTTCGTTGGAGTTTGGTTTGCTTTACAGACGGGGTTTCAATTGCCCTTTCAGTTCGGTGAAATGCTCCTTGATGAAGCGACAGGAACGCGACATCAAATCGTTGTATTCGGCACGGCTCATTCTTGCGGAGACATGCCTGAACATCTGTTCCACTCTGCACACTTCGGGGCGAGTGTCGTAGATGTCGCAGAGATTGCCGTCGGCAAGATGGCTGCAAACGCCGTCGCCCCGGTCGAACGCGGCAAGCGGGGCGATACCGCCGATGAGTCGGCAGCAAAGCCCGCACTTGTCGCAGACGAAGTCGTCTTGAATCAATCAAGCCCCTTGCTTGGGTCACGGTTCTTGGCGGGTCTTCTCGCCGTCTTTGGCGTCCCCGACAGGAATTTCTTGGTGCCTGAGAGGATTGCTTCGGATTCGGCAGTGAGCGCACCGGACTTGTCCAGGATCGGCGTATCAAGAATGGCCTTGACGGCCTGTGCCGTGGCGACAACCGCCGCTATGCAGCTTTGGGACGAAGGCGAGAATCTTGAATAGTCTGTGCCTTCATCGTTGACTATGCCGACCATGGCGTCTATTTGCGGTCTGAAGAGTTTGCGGAGTTTGTCAAGCTGGACGGAAAAGAGCCGAGTGCGCTTGGCAATTGCCTCGCTGGCCGCGCTGAGGACATTCAGCTCCTCGGCGATCTCCTTGGCTTTGGCCAAGTTGGAGTAGGCGTTGTTGAGGTTCTCTTCCGCCTTGTTGCCCATCACGAATCCGGCGATGGCGAGAGCAGGCCCCGCGACGATGCCCCCGAGAACGGCCATGCCGCCCGCAATGCCAAGACCGCCGGCCGCAAGGGCTCCGCCGCCGAAGAACGCAAGCGTCGCGTTCGTCGCCGCCGCGCCGCTGAGCGTGGCGATGGCAGTCCCGGTGGATGCCGCCGCGAAGGTGGTTGCGGCTCCGTATGCGCCGAACGCCATTAGTCCGCCCGCCAACGCGCCGCTGGCGACGCCGCCAATGACTTCTCCGGCGAGTTCGCAGTCTTGCCTTATTTCGGCAAGGCTCTGTTTGTCGATCTTGAACTTCTTCAATTCGTTGAGTTCCGGCGATTCTTTGATTTTGACGTTTTTCAGCAGACCGTAAAAATCTACGAAACGTTTCATGTCCCCGTCGTAGATTTCCAGCTTTTTCTTGCCGAGATGCTCCAGAGCGTCTTTCGTCGCATCTCGCGTCAGTTCAAGGTAGCGCTTCGCGTTGTCCACGCGGGATTGGGCGTCCTTGTTGATGTCGCCGGCCTTGCTGTTGTCGGACGCGGCTTTGATGCCCTTGCCGATTCCTACGGCTCCGGCTATTGCGGAACCCGCTGCAATGGCAATGGGTATGAATGGTAGTGGCATTGTTGTTGTCCTTTCATTTTGTTTGTTCTTGTCGTCTTTCAGTACGCATCAGAGGACAAGTGCGTCACCTGATGCCATGAAATCGTTGAACTCGGCCATGTTGCGGAACTGGGGGCTTCCGCCGTGGCGAGTGGCAACGGCGTTCATCGCATCGATGTAGCCGTCAACGTCGTTCGCCTCTATGGAGTTCTTTATGCGCGAGAAAGTGTCGTCGAAGAACGCGCGTTCCCCCGCGAAATACCGTTCTATCGCAGTCTCCATCTCCTTGCGGTATTCACGGATCATCTTCACGGCCTCGGCGCATTCCCTCTCGATGCGTTCGCGGCGTTCGCGGGAGAGTTTCGCGGCCTTGAAGCTGTCCGTCAGGACTTTGTACGACGCCGCGCTCAACGCATAGCCGATCATGCTTCCGGCCAGAGCTCCGACTACGGGTATGGGAATCGCCGCCTGCCCTATGGCGGCGAACAACGAGCTTGAAATCATGCCGGCACCTTTCTCGCCCAATTCTTCTAGACATTCCGTGCCGTCGATTTCGCCGCAAAAATAACGCTTGAGCGTCTTTCCCGTTTCAAACGTGGTGGAAACTATGTAGGCGGGAAGGTTGGTTTTCGAGAGCGTCCGCACCATGCCCGATCCGGCGTTCTGCATCGCCCCCTTGATTGCGGCCCCCGCCGCGCCAGTGGCATAGCTTAGCGCCGCCGCGCCGGCCGTGTCGCACGCGACGTCCTTTATCGCCATGGACGCATCCTTGCCGTCTTTGACCATTGCCACTACGTTGCGTATTATCGACACTCCGCCGCCAATTGCCGCGCCAATCTTCGCCTGTTCCATTCCTGCGCGGTGGGACACTCTCGCAATGTCCTTGGCGGTTGAACGCCCCGGAACAAGCCGAGCCTCCATCGCCTCCTCGTTCGACACCTTGCTTTTGCGGAGATTCCTGTCGAGTTTGCGGCACTTCTCCAGTTCCGCCTGTTTCCGTGCGGCGGCATCGCCGTTGCCGCTGGATTTGAGACGTTTAACTTGTTTTTCAAGAGAATCGATTCTGCCTTCCAGTTCAGCCTTCATGCCGTCGTAGTAGTCGCTTGGGACAAGCATTTTGCAGTCGTTGTCGATGTACTTCTGATAGTCCTTGCCCAGCATCTTCTGGACGGCTGCCTTGGGCGACGAACCCACGAACTTCATCTGCGCACTCGCTCCGCGTACTGGATTTCCCGATGCGTCCACTTTGCTTGTGATGTCGAACAGTTCGTCGTTGACATGTCCCGGTATGTCGTCCGTACGCATCGTCGTCGGTTTCCTGCCGGCAATCCTCTCTTCTGCGCGGCATCTCGCGACTTCTTTTTCCTCGGCGGCGAATCCTGCCTGCTGTTTCAGATTCTGCTTCGCGTAATCTGGGTTTACCTTGGATTCAGCGATACCTTTCAGACTACGCTTCATGGACTGTCCAGTCTCAGCGTCGAATCCAGTGTAGACGACGATGTGTTCCTTCACAGCGCTTCCATAACGCGAGACGACGTCCTGCGCTGCACCTGCTAGTCCTGCGCTTACAATCGAATCAAGTTCTTTCTCATCCATGTTTTGATTTTCCCTCATGCTTGTTTCTTGCTATGAGAAAACACAACCAATGGCGCGGACTTGCAGACCGCGTCAAGCGTATTGAAGAATGCGTTTTGCGACGGTATGTGCTGAAACGCTCGCAGAGGCCGCCCTAAGGCCCTACAGGCGCACGGAAGCGATTGCAGCCCCCCCTGTCTAATCGCTTTTGATATACTTCTTGGCGTTCCTGCTCGGCAGGTGCCGAGATAGACAAGGCGCAGACCCTGTCGAAAAGAATGCCCGGCGCGGATGGCCATCCACGCCGGGCTGTGGCGGTTAGCCCGTTC
>JAFPNP010000191.1 GCA_017411125.1 Kiritimatiellia bacterium | reverse complement strand
TTCCCATTGTTCGACGAGAACGGGCGGCTCGTCGGCACCGCCTGCCTGTATTACAGGACACCGACCGTGGATGGCGCCCCCGACTGGCACGGTCGCCTCAAGCCCATTACGGAGTATGTAAACGCACACTACGCCGACAACATAACAATCGACGGCCTCGCCGCCATGATCGGGACCTCTCCGGTCAACTTTCGCCGTCAGTTCAGCCGCACTTTCGGCATTTCCCCGGGCCACTACATAACCACTATCAGACTGAACGCCGTCCGCCGCCTGCTCGAAACCACCGACAAACTTGTCGCAGATATCGCCATGGAAACAGGGTTCTGGGATCAGAGCCACCTGACAAAGCTTTTCAAACGCGAGCGCGGCATGACGCCTGGTGAATACCGTCGTCGCCACCGCTCCGTTTGACCGTGCCGCACCGACTGTTTTACACGCACGCAAAAGCGTGGGCAAGGCGGCAGGACGTCCTCCGCGACTGTGCACGGCGAAACTTCTGAAACGCGTACCGAGGCGTACATCGGCGGCGGGCGCGTCCATGGGGTCTGACCCCATGGATGCTCCATTACCGCCAAGATTACCGCCATTATCGCCACGGACAATGTTACTCTCGCCGCTTGCAGCTCTTGGACGATAAGTGGTCGCGAATTCGCCATACCGATCGTTCCACTCCGGATAGGGATTCCCGTTCTTGTCGCAGTCGCCCTTGATGCGCTTGATACCACTGCCGTACCTCTCGATGATGCCCATGTCGAAGAACGCCTGCGCGATTATCTTGTTGCGCGGCCCAAGGCAACGCGCTTTTCCCCGCGATCTCGCCTTAAGTGCCGAAAAACGGGGGGGGGCTTTTTTTTTTGAAAATATTCTCGGTTCTGCTGTTGACGGGTGCGGCGGCCTATGCTATTATATGCGGCGTTTTCGGGGCATGGTGTCCTGAAACTCTATGGGATAGTAGTGGAAAGGAAAAGACGATGAAAATGATGATATCGGTGATGGCAAGTGTGGCATTGGCCGTACCGGTATTAGCGGTGGCGGAATTCGTGCCTTCGGGACACGATTCGCATACGATCCTGTTCTATCCCCTGACGGGATACGAGAATGGCACGCGCTGGACCGTTCCGGCAGGGCAGGAGCTCACGTACACGAACAAGACGTATGGGGCGAGCGCGCCGCTTCTGAAGAGCGCGATCAACAACGATTATGCGATTACGCCCAGGCTGGCCCAGAAGGGCTACGTGACCGTCACGAACGAAACGCCGGGGCGCTACCTGTTCGCGAACAAGAACGCGAAGGCACCGCTGGTTTCGGATTACATGAGCATTCGTGCCGTCACCTCCCCGGAGGTGTGGGGCAAGTACGGGTCCTGGTTTGAGATTTCGGGTTTTGGCAAGAAGATGTCTGAGACGGCGGAGACGACGGGTGCCTTCACGTTTGAGTTCTTCGTCAAACCGGACAGTCCTCTGTGCTACAACAACGCCGTTTGGTTTGACATCGGCGACGGCGACTCGCATCATCGCGTCATTGTCCAGATACCGGGATCTGAAAGCGATCCCAGCCTGATTCGCGCGTACTCTTCAGCGACGGTCAGTTCGTCGTATCGTTCCGACGTCCGCTTTCCGCGTGACGCGCGGGATTCCCAGTGGCATCACGTCGCGATCGTCTACGAACAGCCCGACAAGACAACCGACGGCACTTTTCGTCTCTACTACGATTATCAGGCCGCATCTCAGGCCGCATACGTGAGGCGTGACACGACGAAAGGAAGCGTTCGCTTTGGCGAGCATCAGTACAACAAGGGGTGGCCGGGGCTTTTCTCGGCGATACGCGTCTCGGACAAGGCGCTGACGCCGGACGAGATGCTGCGGGCCTCGGATGACATTGGCGGCGTGCGGGATGCGGAGACGATGTGTTTCTATCCGTTGACCGAGATGCCGAACGGACACTGGTTCGACCTCTCCAATTGCGACACGCGCACCGACGCCGAGCGCACCTATTGGTCGGGCACGTACACGAACCGGGCGAAAGTCGCAGGGTACGCCTGTTCCGGCAAGACTGTCACGTTGGGCGTGAAGCAGACAAAGAACACCGATCCCAATCCGAGCTTCTACTCGACGAACGACGTTCCTGCCCGATATGTCTACGCCGGCGTCGATGCCACGGCGCCCCTGTGCGAATTGCAGAACTCGCTGTGCGAGCTTGGCAAGGCCAAGGCGGGCGGCACGACCCTCTCCGACTGGATGTCCATCGCGGGGCTTGCCACAGATTTCTATAATCAGGACGAGTACACGCTGGAGTTCTTCGTGAAGTTTCTTTCAACACCGGGCACATTTGGATTTTTCGACCAGGGACCGGTGGAGGAAAACCGCGTGATCTTTCAAAGAAACGCTGCCAACCTGAGAGCCGCGTTCGGCGTGAAAACCAACGGGAGCACGGTGTACAGTTACAGCACCGCCTCCTACCCTGACATGGACTGGTCGACAGGAACTGACGGCAAGTGGCATCATGTGGCGCTCGTCTACGACGGGAACGACATTCGGCTCTTCTGCGACTACACGCTGGCTGGCGATGCGGTTGCGCTCGTGAAGGGAGCGACAATCGCCTCCGGGCAGCTCGCCCGTTTGGGTGAAGGAAACCAGTGGGCACATTACTCGTGCATCCGCGGCACGGCAAGGGCCCTTGATCCGACTGAGTTCCTGTACGCCAGCAACGAGGCGAACGGCGTTCTGCCGTCCTCCGACTGGAGCTGGCGTCTCGACGGCACCGTCGGTACTGCCGTTTCAAGCGCGGGCGGCACGGCGTCTCTGCTGGATGCCACCCAGTATCTCTTCAAGGACGCGCACGGGTTCACCGGCATGCCGGTTGGCAGCGGCTCGCTGACATACGTCGATCCTGCATTTTTCGGCGGACGCACCGTCGACGGCGTTGATGCGGGAAAGAATCTCTCCGCCGCGCGAGTGGACGGGGTGTATCTTACCGCCGTTTCCGAAGGGCCGTTGTGTGCGCCGGGCTTGGTCTTTACGGCAGAGGCCCTGGTGGACGCCGTTGCTCCGGCAAGCGGTTCTGCGACGGTGTTCGGCGCTGAAAACGTTGCGGGTGGCTCGGCCTGGAACCTGGCCGTGGATTCTGCGGGTGCGCTCTACCTCAACTACACGCTTCAGGACGGCACGGCGGCATCCTCGAAGGTTGGGGACGGCTTTGCGGGCTCGGCGCATCATGTCGCTCTCGTGGCCGACATGCCCAACCGCGCGCTCGCGGTTTACGTCGACTATGCCGAGTCGCTGTCTTTGACTTCGGCGGATATCGCGCAACCGCTGTCGTCCGACGGGGTGCACTTCGTGGTCGGTGGCGGGTGCGGCAACGCGGTTCTGTCCGGGACTGTTGACGAGATCTGCCTGACGCACGGCAAGTTGACGAGCGCGCAGTTCCTGCGTGTGATGCCGAGAGGGTTGAGGATCATTTTCAGGTAGTTTGGGGGTTCCGGGAGATTCGCGAGCGATGGTTGCCAATCTGATGCTGGCTGCGGCCTTGACGGGCGTCCACACGCCCGAGACCTCGAAGCTCTTCGAGCGCCGGACCGACCCCGAATCGGGGGTCGTCTCCTATTCGCTCGTCTACGGCGCGCCGGACGACAACCGGCAGTCGCTCTACTTCGTCACGAAGTCGATGACGGAGGACGGGCGGTTCCTCGTGTTCAACTACACGAAAGGCAACGAACGCAAGGGGCGCGGCCCGCGCAAGCTGATGGTGGCCGACCTCCTGAAGGACGAGGTGCACGAGCTCGGCGATCCGGGCATGATTCCTTTCGTGGACTGCAAGAAGGACTACATCGTCTACGGCAGGATCAAGCAGAATCCCGGCTTCTATCGCCAG
>JAFPNP010000190.1 GCA_017411125.1 Kiritimatiellia bacterium | reverse complement strand
TGGACGCTTGCCGCCGCGTCGGCGTTCCTCATCGCGGTCGCCGTCGCGCTCGTCTGCTTTGCCGTGAACAGATTCTGCGGCGGCGCGTCACGGAGCGGTGCAATCGTCCGGCGGGAAAAGCGCGGCTAGGTCGCGCATTGCCTCGACCGTGCGGATTTCGTTCATTCGGCGCCGCATTTCGGCGGCGCCGGGGATTCCGCGAAAGTAGTGGAACAGATGTCTTCGCAGCGGCGCGGTCGCGAATTCGTCCGGCGGCGGGACGTGGTCGCCGGGAAATGACGCCGCCAGTCTGCCTTGAAGGTCGAGAAGGTAGTCGATGTGGCGGAGGTACGTCTCTCTTCGCGGCGGTGCGGCGCGTCCTTTCATCGTGCTGAAGCGCATAGGATCGGTAATGGCGGCGCGTCCGAGCATTATGGCGTCTACTCCTGTATCGAGCATGGCTTTCAGCGTGGCCGCGTCGTGCACTCCGCCGTTTCCGGTCACGGGCACGTGCGCCCGTTGCACGAGTTCCGCAAGCAGGTCGAGATGCACGTCGCCGCCGTGCATCTGCGACGTGAACCGCGCATGCAGCGTGAACCCGGCGCATCCGGCGGTTTCCGCCGCGTCGAGCAGCTCGAAGAGCGTGACGCGGTCGGGGCTCGGCCCCGGACGGGTCTTGAGCGTGACCGGGAGGTTCGTCTCCCGCTTGATCGCGACAAGCAGGTCGTGGACGAGTTCTGGCTGCGGGACGAGCGCCGCGCCGTCGCCTCCCTGCCGGATGCGGGGCATGGGGCATCCCGCGTTCAGGTCGATCGCGACGAAGCGTCCAAGCGCCGTGGCTTCGTGCGCGGCGAAGGCCAGTTCTTCGGGCATGTGCCCGAAAATCTGGCATGCAACGGGGCCTTCGCCCGGAAGCGTCTCGAAAAGGTGCCGCGTCTGGGAGGAACCGTGCGCGAGGGCTGCGGCGCTAACCATTTCCGTGTACGTCAGATCGGCGCCGAGTTCGGATGCGATTTTGCGGAATGCGGCGTTCGTGAAGTCGGCGAGAGGGGCGAGGACGAGCTTCATTTCACATCAAACGGTTCGCCGTCGTCCATGTACGTGAGCGTCAGCGGTTCTAGCCTGTCGCTCGACGGACGCGGAACGTACTTCACGCGCGCGAGTTTTGACGGCGTGCCGTCCGCGCGACGTTCCACGATACGGAGTCCGTTGGGCGTGAACGCGGCCACCTCCGCGCCGTTGGCGCTGCGGGTCCAGCCAAGCAGTTTGCCGGAAGCGTCGTAGGAGTAGGAGTCTTTCCAATGTCTCGGAAGGGCGACCAGCGGGTCGGAATACACGTTGTCCGGATTGGAATAGTCGATGGACGCAATTTTCCCGTCGGGTCGGTAGACGCGCTTTTCCTGCGGAATCGGGAAGAACGAGATGAACGACGGTGCGCCCCAGGACGTGCCTTCGGCTTTTGCGAAGCATGCGACGTCGATGCGGTTGGTGATTCCGCGCCGGTCTATCGTTATCTTTGCGAAACCGCGTTCCGGCGTGGTGTCGGGCAGATCGCCCGTTTCCGCGATTTTCACCGCCGAGGCGTCGCCGTGTACTACGCGCCACGCAAAGGTGGATGGCGTGGACGCCCCGGCAGACCTCGCGTGGAACATGAACGTGCGCACTCCCTCTGCGGCGCGCAGCACGATGCATATCGCGCTGGATGTTACGTACATCGTTTCCGCCACCGCATCGGGATAGTCGCGTCCTGGCACGGGATGGCGTATCGGGTTCGCCCTGGAGTTTATCATGTTGAGCAAGACGACCGGCGGGATTTGTTCCGGCCGGAGGGCGTGCGCCGTTTCCACGAGGCGCACGGCGTCAAGCGATGCCGTCTTGAAGGCGGTCGGATGCGCTTTCGGGGAAAGGTAGTCGTCCTCCGTCTCCACGCCTTTCCTGGTGCGGCGCAGAAGCCATTGCATAGTGGGGCCGACTAGGCCGCGTTTTACGATCGCTTCTTTTGTCGGACGGAGAAACGAGGCCGATGCGGCGAGCGCGGCGCGGAGAGCGGGCTGGTCGGACCACGAAGAGCCGACGGTGATGAACTGGAAGGGCGCGGCGCCGGGGAATACGTCGCCGATGTTCTCGTGGCCGTAGTCTTTGTGGGCGGGCATGACCCAGAATTGGTTGCAGAGGTACATCAGGTTCATTCTGGCGGCGATGTTCGCGTCCGTCATCGACGCCCTGCCGAGCGAGCGCCAGAACGCATCGCCCACCCTTGCGCGCGACACGTTGCCGAACACGGCGCAATCGGAATAGATCGTCAACGGATGGTCGGTGGCCGTTCCTGCGGCCTTGGCTTCGGGGTGGTGTTCCACGGTCGCGATTCCGGGGAAGTCGCCTGTCGCGAGCATGGAGTGTCCGTCGTCGCGGTTTTCGTATATGTCGCCCGTGTTGCCGGACGACGTCCCTTCGGATATCCAGGCGACCACGTAAGGTCGTTCCGGCGCGGTCGGTTTCGACTTCCCGAAGTCGGCAGCCTGCGGGGCGATCGGACGTTCCGGATCCCCTATTTTCATGTTCGCTTCATAGACGCCAAGATCGAAATTCCATCCGAGGTTGGCTTCTTCCAGAGTAAACTTTCCGCCGGGCCGCACGACGGCGGTTGCCGGCTCCGGACGGCCGGCGCCCGGCTTGCCCTTGAGCGAACGCGCCCTGCCAACGAGTTCCGCGAACCTGGGGAGGTCGCGTATGTTCTTGAAGTCCTTGTCCGCCGCGATTTCGGCGGCGTCGTGGAAGCCGAAGTCGATGGCTTTGGCAAGTTCGTTCAGGGCCTTGCCGTCGGAGTTGCCTTTCCGCGCGAGGGCGCAGGCTAGGTTGTAGTGCCAAGTCGCGTCGCCGGGGATGATTTTCAGCGCATCGCGGCACGTGCGCTCCATCGCGCCGGCGTCGTTGGCGCGGATGGCGGCGATCAGCTGGTTGCGCAGCTGGACGTGGCGCGGCCACACGAGCGGCATCCGCCACAACGACAGCGGAACTTCGTCGCCCGCCGGGGCGGCGGACGACGAAGCCAGGACAAATGCGGCGGCGGCAAACGCCAGCGCCTTCATGCGGCTGTTGCACGGCATCGCGGCGGTTACACCTTGAAATGCTTGAGGTCGATGTCCACAAGCCCCATTTTCGGGGCGGTTTTCCACGCGCCGCGCATGAAGTCGGGCACGTCCATCGGACGGGAACGGTTGCCTGCGCTCTTCTCGGTGAGCTCGCAGAGGCAGCTCGTCGTCGCAAGGTCGTAGACGCTCGTGTCGAGCGGCAGTCCCATGCGGAGGCAGTAGGACCAGCGCGCGTCCTGGATGTAGTCGATTCCGCCGTGGCCGCCGACTTTCGTCGCGAAATCTCCAATCGTCTTCCAGAGCGGATGCTTGTATTTCTCGCGGATTTTGGCGAACGCCTCTTCGCCCATCCATTGTTCCGCCTTGTGGTCGCCGCATTTCGCCTCCAGCGCCATGCGCCAGTCCTCCTTGCGCCTGTCGCCGGGCTTGGACCACAGGCTGGCGGTTATTATGCCGCGCGTGCCCTGCACGGTCTGGAGACGCGTGTACGGGCGCGGGACGGAGACGGTGTGCTGGAGCATGATCGTCTTGCCGCTTACGGTCCTGATGAGACTGGTGTTCACGTCGCCGACCTTCATCGTCTGGCCCTTGCGCGGGTTGCCCTTGCGGATACGGTGCGAAATGAATTCGGCGAAGGCGGCGTTCTTGGAATCGATGGATACGATGTAGTCCATGCGGTCGCCGCGGTTGACGTCCATCGTGAGGCACAGCGGCACGAGCCCGTGCGTCGGGTACGGGTTGCCGGCGTGGTCGCGGTACCAGTCGTAGCGCCAGTATTGGTACGCGGGATAGAGGTCGTTCACCATGCTGCGTCCGTCGTGGTTGTACGCGCCCTCCGCGTGCATGACCTCGCCGAGGACGCCTTGCCGCACGAAGTTGAACGTGAGCATTTCGACCTCGCCGTAGATGCAGTTTTCCAGCTGCATGCAGTGGACTTTGCGTTTCTCGGCGGTCTCGACCATCTGCCAGCACTGTTCCACCGTGAATGCGGACGTGACTTCGGTAAGCACGTGCTTGCCGTTGTTCATCGCGGCGAGCGCCACCGGCACGTGCATGTGCCAAGGCGTCGTGTTGTAGACCACGTCTACGATGTCCGAATCGCAGAGCGCCTTGTACGCCTCCGGCCCCATGAACGCCTTGGGAGCGGGCTGTTTCTGGCGGGCGAGGCTGCTCTGAGCCTTTTTGATCTTGGCGTCGTTGATGTCGCATACGGCAGTCACCGTGACGCCGGGGAGCTTGCTTACGCGCCCGATCATGCCCAGACCGCGAGAACCGCAGCCCACGACGCCGACGCGGACGTTCTCGATCGGCTTGCACGCGAAGCCGAGCATCGGCGCGCCCGTCGCGCAGCCGCCGGCCGGAGCGTTCGCCTTGAGCGAGTTGGCCACGGAACACGCCGCCCCCGCGAACATCGCGTTCCTGATGAAGTCTCTTCTGTTCTGCATTGTCATTGCCGTTTCCTTGTTTTGCCTTGAAACGATACAATGATACCACAAACTCCTTGCGATGCGCAAGCGGATTTGGGGCGGCGAAAATTATTTAAATTTTTGCTTGCGCGAAAACGCGGGATTGGATACAATAACGACATTGTTTTCCTTTTCAATCGTGCGATGCGCTTTTGCGAGTTCCGTCAGGCCGCGTGGTCTGGTTCGCAGAAGACACGGAAGAAGGGACGACACTGGAGTAAGACAATGAGAGCTATAAGTTGCAAAAATGCGGGGGGGGGGGGTAAACCCCATTGTTATAGGTTTCTAGGCGCGTTGGCGTTTGCTGCGTTGGCGCACGGCGCATTTGCCGCCGGGCCTTCGCTGATCCACCGCTGGAGCTTCAACGGCGACTATGCCGACAGCGTGGGCGGTGCCGACTTCACCGGCACGGACAACTCCAGCTCCGTCACGTTCATCAACGACAACACGGCCATCCGCCTCGCGGGCGGCAACAAGGGAACGTCGTGGGTCGAGTTGAACCCGAACAAGTCCTCCGCGATCCTTCCCGCCGGCGACAAGCCATTCACCATCGAGGTGTGGACTACGATACGCGCCATCGACAACTACAGCGCGATCATGACGCTCGGCAAAAAGGACAACACCGGGACGAAGAACCTGATGTGCGCCTTTCACAATCCAAATCCTCAAGTCAGGACATGGGACAACAACGGCCCGGTCTTTCAGTTGGTGGGCTCCAGCCAGAACGGACAGAACATCCTCATGGGCAGAAAGCCGCTGACGGCGGGCGGAACGTACCACCTTTCCATCGTCGTCAAGCCGCACGGCGACGGGGACGGCGCGACGGTCGAGGGCTACGTGCATGACGTCGCGACGGGCGCGCGCTATGGCGGCAACATCCGCTCCGTCACCGGCTGGACGACTTCGCTGCTCGTGCGCGAGTCCTTCGCCCTGGGGCGCAACTTCTGGGGCGACAAGGATCCGCAGGCGGACTACGACGAAGTGCGCGTGTGGGATGGCGCGCTCTCCATGGCGCAGATCGAGGCGAACATCGCGAGCGGTCCCGACGCCGTTCCGACTTTCGCCGCCGCGACGATCGACGATTCCTTCTTCCGCTACGACTTCACTGGCGGAACGCGCGTCTTCACGGGCAACGGCGGCGGCGATCCAGCCGGCTACGGCGCGGGCAACGTCGCCGTGGAGGGCCCGAACGGACCGAACACCGCCGTCCATCCGAAGGGCTACGGCTCGATATCCGACGGCGAAGCGAAACTGAACGCGGACTGGACGCTCGCGATGTCCGTGAAGTCCTGCGACGTGGAGCAGGGCGTGATGATCAGCCTTGGCGGCAACGGGACGAGCGGCAAGAAGCAGTTCGTCGTGGCGTCTTCGTCCTCTCCCGGAAAACTCTACGTGCCGGTCTTCCAGAACTTCGGCAGCGGCAAGAACGCCCCTGTTCCGCCGCGCATCGAACTGAACGGACTGGGCGACACGACGAACGAATTCCATTCCCTCGTCGCCGTACACGTGCAAAGCACGCCGACCGACCTTTTGAAGGGCGGCACGGTCACGCTGTACTGGGACGGCAGGCCGGTCGGAAGCATGAACACCGCGATCAATTGCGCCGACCGTCCCTTCGCCAACGGCTTCCAGCTTTCGTCTGCGCACGGAGGCGTGATTTCCGGATACTACGATCTTTCGAGCAACAACAATCTCGCGTTCCAGGACGTGCGCTTCTTCGACCGCGCAATCTCCTCGGAGGAGGCAGAGCTCTACGCTAAGGCATTTCCTTCGTTCTCGCCCGGAAGCGCAATTGCCGCGAACGAACAGCTGCTCCACCGCTGGAGTTTCAACGGCAGCCTCTCCGACACCGGCTCCGTCGGCGGCAAGGACGCCGCGCTCATGGGCACGGACAAGGACAACATGTCCTACATCAACGACAACACCGAGATCAGCCTCACGGACGGCAGCGGCGTGAACAGGTCGTGGATCCAGCTCGGCGACAACATCATCCCGGCGTCGCTCGGCGACACGCCGTTCACCATCGAGCTGTGGACGACGTTGCGAGAGCGCGTCACATGGAGCCCCATATTCGGCCTTGGCGTCGACCAGGCCAGCGACAGTCAGCACGCCTTGCACGTGGCCTACCACGGCGCCAGCGGCAAGCCGATCGTCCGGCCCATCAAGGCGGCGGCCTCCGGCGGCTGGGAAGGCGACGGCAACAAGGACATCGCGACCGAGGCGTTTCCGGTGAACGAGAAATGCCACGTCGCCATTGCCGTCACGCCCGACGGGAACGGCAACGCCACGATCGACGCGCACATCCACAGGGCGGACGGCACGCTCTTCAGTTCCGCAAGGTATTCCGTCGGCTCGTGGAGCCTCGCCAAGATCACGCAGAGCGCCTTCAACCTTGGCCGCAGCGCCTGGGGTGACGCCAACCCGAAGTCGAGCTACGACGAAGTGCGCGTGTGGAAGACCGCGCTCACCGCCGGGCAGATCGAGGCGAACGTCGCCCTCGGCCCCGACGTGCTGCCGGATTCTCTGACCGTCTGCAAGCTCGGCGACTTCTACTTCCGCTACGGTTTCGAGAACGGGACGAAGCTGTACGACAGCGGTACGTGCAGCAGCGAGCCGACGGCGTCCGCCTCCGGCTCCATGCCCGCCGACGGTCCGGGAGGCCCCGGCACCGCCGCGCATCCCTACGGCTACGGCTCGATACCCTTGGGCGACACGTACCTGAACGCGGACTGGACGCTCGCGATGTCCGTTCGCTCCGTGCCTGTCGACAACGGCATCCTCCTAACCCTCGGCGGCAACAACCGGGCGACCGACGGCCGCGAACTGCGCATTCTCTCGTCCGCCACGCCCGGAAAGCTGCGTGCGGTCGTGGTGCAGACCTACTCGTACGGCGGCAACGCGCATGCGTACCAGAACGCGCCGGCCAAACTCGACTTGACGGGGCTGGGCGATGTCACGAACACGTTCCACTCGCTCGTGGCGGAACACTCCATTTCCGACCATGTGATCCGGTTCTATCTTGACGGCGCGCCCGTCGGGAAGTTCAACTCGTCACAGAACATGGGCACGCTGTTCAGGAGCTGGATCCAGTTCTGCCAGTCGAAGAACGACGTGCTGGAGCAGGAGACGCATTCCGACACGGTCATGAACCCGGCTGTCGCGTTCCGCGACGTGCGCCTCTACAGGAGGCGGCTCGAACCCGGCGAGATCATGCAGTACGCCGAGGCGTATCCGGCGGCGGAGGGCGCGTACGTGCCGAAGAGCATCGACGGCTATGCGTTCCGCCACGACTTCACGAGCGGCAAGCTCGTCTATGACGGCAGCGGCTACACCGACAACGGACTCGCCGGCACCGGCGAGAAGGTCATGGGCGCCAAGGACGCCAGGTACGCCGCGTTCCCGGACACCAACGGCTGGTGCTCGGTGGAGGGCGGCCTCAACCGCGACTGGACGTGCGCGATGAGCGTGAAGATGCCGGCGGGCATCGAGGGCAACGGCATCATGCTGTCGCTCGGCGGCCAGAGCGGAAGCGGAAAGAGGGCGCTCGTCATCTCCACCACGAACGATCCCTCCGGCTCGTTCTACGTGAAGAACGCGCAGCGCTGGGGTTCCGCTCAGGACGGAGTCAACACGACGCCAGAGAAGTTCCTGCCGACCGGCCTCGGCGACGTGACGAACATGTTCCATTCGCTCGTGGTCGTCCACGCGAAGGGAATGTCGAACGCCAGCAACTGGACCACCGGCACGTTCGGTTTCTACTGGGACGGCGCCTACATCGGCAGCGTGCAGATCTCGGACGGCGTGACCGGCCGCGAGCTGGAGAACATCATCAGCTACGGGTGCATCAAGCCCTACAACCCGCATCTCTACAACACGAACGGCGACGTGAACTTCAATCCGCCTTTTGTGGAG
>JAFPNP010000189.1 GCA_017411125.1 Kiritimatiellia bacterium | reverse complement strand
GTCCTGCGTGAGATTGCAGCAATACGCCTGGCCGGCGCGGATGAGGTTCTCGGCGATCGCGTACATCGTGTCGAACATGTTCGACGCGTTGTAGAAGCCCGGCTCGCCGGAGTCGCCCGGCCCGGACCACTGGAAGCCGAGCCAGCGGATGTCCTCCTTGATGTTCTCGGCGTACTCGTCGGATTCCTTGGCCGGGTTGGTGTCGTCAAGGCGCAGATGGCACTCGCCGCCGAAAAGCTTCGCCATGCCGAAGTCCACGCATACGGCCTTTGCGTGGCCGATGTGTATGTAGCCGTTCGGCTCGGGCGGGAAACGCGTCACGACCTTGCCGCCGGTGCGTCCGGCGGCGTTGTCTTCCTCGATCCACTGGCGCAGAAAGTGGCGCCCGGTGTCGGATTCTCCTGTCGCTTCCATGCTCAGAACCGTCCGTTCACGAACGGGAAGAAGAACAGGCTCGAATCGTCGATGAAGTTAAGCAGGCCGAGCTGCACGCCCTTCATCGACGTGGCCCAGTTCACGAGGCCGAGCTGGAGGCCGTTGAACTCGCCGGCGGTGTTGCACGCGCCGAGCTGGAAGCCGTTGCCGAGGACGTTGGCGTCGTTCCAGAGCGAAAACTGGAAGCCGGCCATATCGCCGTCCACCAGATTGACGAGGCCGAGCTGCGCACCGGCCATCGCCGACCCGACGACGTTGCCGCCGTTGAGCTGGAGACCGTTCATGTGTTCGCGCACATGGCCGCACCCGACGCCGAAGTCAAGGCCGTTGGCGTTCTGCACTTCGCCGTACAGGAGGTTTATGCACACGCCGTCGATCGAGGACGTGGCCACGGGGATCTGTCCGGGCGAGAACACCGCGAGCATTACGTAGTAGTCCGTGTTGGCGTGGAGTGCGCACGTGGCGCACATGACCGAGAGTGCCGCTATCAACTTCTTCATGTTGTTTCCTTCTGTTTGTTGGTGGTAAGATTATACCTTTATCCTGGTTGAAATGGAAGCGCGTTTTTTCACGTGGCGCTCCCGCTACCTCTTCGTCACGCTCTGGCCTTCCTTGGAATCCTTCACGGTCCATCCGGCGGCGGCGATCGCGTCGCGGAGGCGGTCGGACTCGGCCCAGTTCTTCGCCGCCCGCGCGGCGGCGCGAGCGTCGAGAAGCGTCTGCACCTCCGCCGGCACCTCCGTCTTCGCGGCCTTGCCGAAGAAAATCACGCCAAGAACGGAATCCATCCGGCGGAAGACGTCCAGCACGGCCTTCGAGCAGGTACCGGAAGCGTTCGTTTCGCGGACGAGGTCGAACAGCGCGGCGAAAGCCTTGGGCGTGTTGAGATCGTCGTTCACGGCGGCAGTGAAGGCGTCGAGCGCAGCCTGCGCGAAGTCCGGCGCAGGCTCGCCGTCCTTGGCGCGCGCGGCGAGAGCGTCCACGCAGCGGTCCACGCGCTCGAGCGCCTTGCGCGCATCCTCCAACGCGCTGAACGCGAAGTTGAGGCCCTGCCGGTAGTGCGCGTTCACGAGCACGTAGCGTATCTCGCGCCCCGTCCAGCCCTTCTCCAGCAGATCGCGCAGCGTGAAGAAGTTGCCGAGGCTCTTGGACATCTTCTCGCCGTTGACGCGCAGATGGGCGCAGTGCATCCACGTCCTGACGAACTGCTTGCCGGTCGCGGCCTCGGCCTGGGCGATTTCGTTCTCGTGATGCGGAAAGAGATTGTCTATGCCGCCCGTGTGGAGATCGAAAGACTCGCCGAGATACTTCATGGACATCGCGGAGCACTCGATGTGCCAGCCCGGACGCCCGCGTCCCCAAGGCGAATCCCAGCCGACCGGGCCGTCGGACGGCTCCCACGCCTTCCAGAGCGCGAAGTCGCCCACGTTCTCCTTGTCGTATTCATCCGCCGCGCAGCGCGCGCCGGTACGCTGGTTGTCGAAGTCGATGTGCGCGAGCTTCCCGTAGCCGGGAAACTTCGTGACGGCGAAGTAGACGCTGCCGTCGTCGCTCTTGTAGGCCACGCCCTTCTCGACGAGCTTCTCTACGAGCGAAATCATCTCCGGGATGTGGTCGGTCGCGGCGGGATAGACTTCGGCGGGCTGGATGTTCAGCACCTTCAAATCGGCAAAGAAGGCGTCCTTGTACGTTTTCGTGTAGTCGGTGAGCTTCACGCCGGCGGCGTTCGCGCCGCGTATCGTCTTGTCGTCGACGTCGGTGAGGTTCATCACCTGCTTCACCTTCATGCCGTTGAACTGCATGACGCGGCGGAGTATGTCCTCGAACGTGTACGCGCGAAAGTTCCCGATGTGCGCGTAGTTGTAGACCGTCGGGCCGCACGTGTAGAAGCGGATCGTACCGCCTTCCATCGGCTCGAGCGGTTCGAGGCCGCGCGTCAGGCTGTTGTAGACTTTCATTTTCAATGGCGTTTCCATTTTCCTTTTCCCTTGCCTTCCCAGTTTCCTCTTCTATCGTCGCGAGGGCCTTTGCGCTCTTCCCGGTTTCCTCTTCTCTCTTCCCTGTTCTTCCCTTTTCCCTCTTCCCTCTTGCCTCCGAAGAATCTCGCGCCGCCATGGCGCTTGGCGCCGTTGCGGTTGCGTTCCCCGCCGCGGATCCACGGAGCCTGCGGAAGGCCTTCGTCCGCCTTGCCGGTCTTGCGATCGGCCTCCTGCGAATGAAAAGGCTGGTCGCGGTCGACGGGCACCGTCTTCTTGATGAAGCGCTCCACCGCCTTCAGCAGCCCGCGTTCCTGCGGCGCCACGAACGAGATGGCCTTGCCGCTCTTGCCGGCGCGGGCCGTGCGGCCGATGCGGTGCACGTAGCTTTCCGTCTCGACGGGAAGCTCCATGTTGACGACGAGGTCCACGCCGGACACGTCGATGCCGCGCGACGCGATGTCCGTCGCCACGAGCACGCGTATCTTGCCTTCCTTGAAACCCTTCAGCGCGCGGGTGCGCTGGTTCTGCGTCTTGTCGGAGTGGATGGCGGCTACGGGTATGTCGCGCTGCGAAAGCTTGCGCTCCACGCGGTCCGCGCCGTGGCGCGTGCGGGCGAACACTATCACGCGGTACCATTCGGGATGGTTTTCGAGGAGGTGGATGAGGAGATTGTCCTTGTTTCCCTTCTCCACGAGCATGCACGACTGGTCGATCTTCTCCACGGTCGGCGTCTCTGGCGACACCATGACCTGTATCGGATCGTAGACGAGCTCGCCCGCGAGGTGCAGGATCTCCGGCGAAAGCGTCGCGCTGAAGAACATCGACTGGCGCAGCTTGCCGCCGTCGCCGGCGGCGGTCGCGCCGGCGGGCGGACGGTTCGGCGGCAGCTTGGAGATTATGCGCTTGATATCCGGCAGGAAGCCCATGTCGAGCATCCTGTCCGCCTCGTCCAGCACGAACAGCTCGATGCGATCGAGGTAGACCGCGCCCTGCGTCATGAGGTCTATGAGGCGGCCCGGCGTCGCGATCACCACTTCCGCGCCCTTCTGGAGCGCCTTCACCTGCGGAAACTGCGACACTCCGCCGAACACGACGGCGAACGGCGTGCCGGAGTACTTCGAGTACGCGGCGTTGTTCTCGGCGGTCTGCGCGGCGAGCTCGCGCGTAGGCGAGAGAACCAGCGCACGCGGATGGCACGGTTCTGCGGCGGCGCCGGACTGCATCAGCCTGTGGAGGATAGGCAGCATGAACGCGGCGGTCTTGCCCGTGCCGGTCTGGGCACATCCGATCAGGTCGCGTCCCTCCAGCAACGATGGAATCGCCTTCTCCTGTATCGGCGTGGGCACGGCATAGCCGGCGTCCGCGATCGCGTGCTGCAGGCGCACGTCGAGCTTCCCGAACACGTTCGCCTCGTATGCGGCGGGCGGCGGCGTGGACGGCAGCTCCGGAATCTTAGGCTGCACGTCCTTCTCGGCCAAACCGAAATGCGGCTTCGGCCCGCCGCCCTTGCGGCGGCGGCGTTTGAAGAACCTTGGCTTGCCGCCCTTGAAATCGCGTCCGGACGGTTTCTTGAACTCTTTCTGCATCTACTTTGGATCCTCTGTTGCTTTGAAGCGCGAATAGTATATCAAATCATGCGCGGGCGCGGGGACGCAAAAACGAAGGGGAAATGTCGCTTGGAACGTGCCACGCGCCCGGCGCGAGGTACACCGAAAACACCTGCACGCCGTCCGGAGCGCAGTTGCGCTTGAACGACTGCGCGATGAACCTGCGGAAGAACACGTCGAGCCATTTGGATATTTCGCCGGCGGCGTACTGCCCGCGGAACGCCGCCTTCGCGGCCTTCAGGATCTCGGCACGGCCGGACTGCCCGGCGATGAAATGCCAGAGGAAAAAGTCGTGCAGTTCGTAAGGGCCGACCTTGTCCTCGGTCTTCTGCGCGATTTCGTCGCGCTTCGACGGCAGCAGCTCGGGACTTACGGGCGTGGCGACGATGTCGAGCAGGGCGCGGGCGACGAGCGTGCCGGCCCGGCCCTCGTCCTCCGCCCACCAGCGGCAGACCTCGCGCACGACTGTCTTGGGCACGCCGGCGTTCGCGCCGAACATGCTCATGTGGTCGCCGTTGTACGTACACCAGCCCAGCGCGATCTCGCTCATGTCGCCGGTGCCGACGACGATGCCGCCCGCCTGGTTGGCCTTGTCCATCAGAATCTGCGTGCGCTCGCGCGCCTGCGCGTTCTCGTAGGTGACGTCGCGGACGCGCTCGCTCTGGCCGATGTCCTTGAAATGCAAGCGGCAGGCGGGCGTGATGTCGATCGTCTCGAGCGCCAGCCCGAGTCCTTCGGCGAGATACTCCGCATTGCCGCGCGTACGCCTGGTCGTGCCAAAACCCGGCATGGTGAAAACATGTACGCCGCGGCGGTCGAAACCGAGCCTGTCGAATGCCGCCACCGTGACGAGCAGCGCAAGGGCGCTGTCCAGGCCGCCCGAAAGGCCGACCACGGCATCGCGGCAGCCGATGGCGGCGAGCCGCCGCGCAAGACCGCGCACCTGACGCGAAAACACGTCGGCGGGGCGCCCGCAGAACGGAAAGCGCGGATCCGGGCCCGCGCAGGAAATCGGCGGCGGATCCAGCGCAATTCGCGCGAACCTGACTTTAGGCGCATTGCGCACCTTGGCCGCGGCCTTGAGGAATTTCTCCTGCGCGGCGGCGAGCGCGCACTGAAAAGCAGGATGATCGTTGAGCGAGCCGCAATCGCCGCCGCGTATGAAATCCGCCGGCGCGACGATCTCCCTTTCACCGGCGCGCGCCGCGTCCTTCACGAGCGAAAGCAGCAGCGCGGCGTTCTCGTCGAACGCGCCAGGGCGGACCTTCTCCGCCGCATCCGTCTGCCAGAACCGTTCAGCAATGTCCATTTCGTTCCTTTTCCTCCGCATCTAGCCATTCGCGGCGACGGGCTTGTACTCGGCCGCGCCCGCGCCTTTCAAATATTCCTCGTAGCAGTCGCAGACGCCCTTCACGTCGCCGGAGAAAGCCACCTGCCTGCCCTTGTCCAGCCACAGCACCTTGTTGCACATTGAGCGCACCTGCGGAATCGAATGCGAGACGAGAATGGTCGTGGCGCCGCCCTTGATGATCTCGCGCATTCGCGCCTCGCTCTTTTTCCTGAAGGCGCCGTCGCCGACGGCGAGCACCTCGTCGAGAATGAGTATCTCCGGCCGCACCAGCGAGGCGATCGAAAAGGCAAGGCGAGACTTCATGCCGGACGAAAGCTGCTTGAACGGGCGGTCCTCGAACTCTCCCAGTTCAGCGAATTCGATTATGCTCCCGTAGGTCGCGTCCATGAAATCGCGCGTATAGCCGAGCATCGCGCCGCGAAGATACGTGTTCTCCTTCACCGTCATGTCGCCGTCGAAGCCGCTCGACAGCTCCAGCAGCGCCGCAATCCGCCCGTTGCGCGCGACGCGCCCTTTCGTCGGTTCCATGATGCCGGAGACGACCTTCAGCAAGGTCGACTTTCCGGCGCCGTTCGTGCCGACGATTCCAAGCATGTCGCCCTGTCGGATGTCGAAGCTTACGTTCCTGTCCGCCCAGAAGTCCACAACTTTGTAGCGCCCCGTAAGCCTGCGCATCACCCACTCCTTCAAGCCGATGTTCTTGAAATCCCCGACCCGGTAGCGGATGGAGACGTCCCTGCAGGAAAGCATGATCTTGGGTTCAGACATAATAGAGGAAAGTCGTGTTGTAGCGCTTGTACATGAACGCGCCAGCCAGAAACGCGGCGACGGCGAAGCCCAGCAACGCAAGATGCGTACCGAGCGACGGCACCGTGCCCGCCAGCACGATTTCGCGCACGTAGGCGATATGGCGATATACGGGGTTGAAGGAAAACGCCAGCTGCATGTCCGGCGAAAACTTCTCGGTGGTGTAGAATATCGCAGATCCGTACATGAGCAACTGCAGCGCCACCGCCCAGAGGTAGTCGATGTCGCGGAAGAAGATAAACAGCGCCGAAAGGACCATGCCGACTCCGATGCAGAAAAGCAGCATCGTCGAGACCGGATAGACGAGCAAGAGAAACCGCCACGTGAAGTCCACGCGGTCGATCGCGCAAAACACGAAGAACACGCACAGCGTCAGCACGAAGTTTATCAGCACCTGCACGTTCGCCGAAAAGAGAAAAAGGTACTTCGGAACGTTCACCTTGGAGAAGATGGAAGCGTTCCCGAAAAGGCTCCGCATCCCGGCGTTGGTCGACTCGGCGAACCAGTTGAAGAACAGGAGGCCGCAGAAGAGGTACGTCGTGTAGTGACCAACCGACCGCCCGAAGAACTGCTCGAACACAAGTTTCATCACGAGCAGCATCAGAAGCGGCGAAAGCATGCTCCAGCCCATTCCAAGAATCGTACGCTTGTACTTCTTCTTGAAATCGCGCTTCACCAGCTCCTCGAACAGGAACCTGTGGCCTCTCAATTTGCCGAACACTTCACGACCATGCCATTATCGACCAAACCAGGAACGCGGAGACGTCAGTCCTCCACCACCACGCGGAAGCCCACGTCGAACGGGCGCATCCACGCCGGATAGCGCCAGCGCCACGCGCTGGACGACACGACCGGACGTCTCGCCCACGAACCGCCGCGTACCACCTTCAGCTCGCCCTGCGCCGCAGGGTCGTAAGGATAGGCGTGCCACGAACCGGAAGTCCATTCGGCCACGTTGCCGTGCATGTCGTGCAACCCCCACGCGTTCGGCGCGTAGCTGCCGACCTTCGCAAGATGCAGCACATGGTCGTTGAAGCGGCGGTCGCGCAGTTCGTAGTCCCACAGCGCGGGCGGCAGGCGCTTCGGGCTGGGATCGTTCCCGCGCGCGAACGGCTGCGGATTCACTCCGTGGACCGCAAGCTCGATCAGCATGTAGTCGGCCATGTTCTCGCGCGCGGAGAAGTCGTCGTCCTTCGTGCCGTAGTTGAACTCCGAATCGGTTCCGGCGCGGCAGGCCCATTCCCATTCAGCTTCGGTCGGGAGGCGAACCTTCCTGCCAAGGCGCTTCGAGAGCCATTCGCAGTATTGCTGCGCCATGTCCCAGCTCACGCGGATCGCGGGGAACTTCTCGTGGCCGGGCTGCGCGAAATCCGGATCCTGCGAACCCATGTAGTAGCCGCGCTTCACCTGGTCCTTGTAGTGCATGTCGTACACGCCGTTGTCGAACTTCGGATCCATCAAGCGGAACTGCCCTTGCGTGATCTCCTTCGTGGCCATCCAGAAGCCCTTGGCGACCGTCACCTTTCCGACTGGGCGCTCGGCGGGCGTCAACCCCTCCGCGCCCATCGCGAACGAACCGGACGGAATGTACGCGAACTCGAGACGCTCGCCGCCGCCGATCTCGAACGAGCGCGGCGTCCTGCCGCCCTGCATCGCCTTCGCGCGCGCCGCGTCGAACGGCCAGCCCTCCACATTCGCCTTTCCGCCGGACTTCGCCTGCTTCTTCGCAGGCGCGACGAACTTCTCCGTGCCTGGCACGTATGGGTTTACGATGGCTTCAGGATCGTACTTGTCGCCGGCCCACTTCTCCGCCATCTCCTTGCGCCGGGCGAGGTTCCTCTTTGCGCGGGCGCTCCCGCCCGTCTCCTCCGTCCATGTTCCCCAGAACGGAACATTGAGGTCCATCCACGTCACCAGCCTGTCCCATTCCTCGGACGTCAGCTCGACGCCGTGGTGCCCCTTCGCCAGTCGCTGATACAGCTCCGACGTGGAAACATGGAACTCGAGCGGGGTGAGCAGATGGTAATCGCCCTCCGGCCCGTTCCTGCGCACGTAGGGCATCAGGTTCACATAGGCGGTGGAGTAGTGACCCTTCATCGTCTTGCCGTCGAAGTCGGGAAGCGGATCGCCGGAACGCGTCTTGGTCTTCGCCGACGAGTTGTGGCAGCCGACGCACTTCCTGTCGAGTACAGGCTGGACTTCGCGGGAGAACGCGTAGTTGCGACGCGGGCCATACCACGGCCTCGGCGTCTGCGGACGCTTCCTGGACGCGGCCGAACCGTATGCCGGCGGCGCCTCGTTCTGGTTCTCGTGGCAGCCCGTGCAGGAAATCACCTCGCCCGGAACGCCTACGAACCAGGACCGCATCTCCTGCAGCTTGCAGCCGTTTTCGTCAAGCGGCTGGATGGCGAACGGGGTGTTGGCCGGCACGGTGAACACCGCACTGCCGTCCTCCTCCAGATCCACTTCTCCGAGAATGTTGCGCATGTCCCACGGACCCTCGAAGCCAACGTTGTAGTGCCCGCCGACATTGCGCGGCGAATAGCTGTAGGAGAAAAGACGGAGCTTCTTCGCGACCGTCTTCGGAACGCCCTTCAGGCCCTCGCCGAAATTCACGTTCTGAAGATAGACCGTGCACGTATCCACCTTGTCGTTGCGCCTGTCGACGGACATCCTCGGCCGCTCGCGCTTCTTTACGGGCACGGGCTCCATGCAGTTAAAGGCGGATGAAGCGTAGACGGGAACGATGTTGTCGTATATGTCCGCAAACGCCACGATGAACGGGTCGCCGTTGCCCTTGTGCACCGAAACAAGGAACAACTCGTCCGAAAGCGGGAACGGATGGAGGAAACGCGGACTGGAGCCGTTCACCAGCCTGTCGCGCGCCTTGTTCTCCACGGGCTTGCCCCAGCCTGGAATGCGCTGCATCACGCCGTCTGTCTCGTTACGTCCTTTCATCACGTCGAACAGCACCAGTTCGCCCTCGCGCGCGCAGCCGTGATGGCCAGACACGATTCCGCAGAACTTCGTCACCGAACCCGGCAGCGGCCTCGCGTAGAACAAAGAGTTGGGCCAGTACGAATTCGAGCCGTAGAACGCCTTCTGGTCGGAACCGTCCACGTTCATCGTCATCATCACACGGGAGAAATAGTGCGCGCTGTCGGTATACTCCCACCGTAGATAGAGGACGCGCCCGTTGTTCATCACGACTGGATTCCAGCTGTTGTCCTGGTCGAACACGAGACGTTTCACCGTGCCGTCCTTTTCCAGAAGGTGCGTATTGCCGACATAATCGTGGCCGGTCACGCACGGCACGCCGTGGAACCCGCTCGTCGAGACGAAAAGCATCCGCCCGTCCGGAAGATAGCATGGATCGTAGCAGTCGATATCCGCAAGTCCGGAAGGCGACTTGAGGGAGCGGGTCATGGGCTTGTCGAGAGGCGTCTCGAGGATGCACCAGCGTTTCTCGCTATCCAGCCCGCCGGAATAGGCGATCTTGTCCGCGTCGAAATCCAGATCCACGTCGCCGAGGAAGTAATCGGACGCGGCGAGCGTGACGGGCTTCTCGCCCGTGCCGCGCCTGAGCGGCATCGACACGATCGAATTGACGTATCCTTTCAGCGGCACGGACGTGTTGCCCTGCCAGTTGTGCGGCAGGCCGGAGTGCGTCGCCCGGCTGCGCTTGACCATCAGGAAACGAGTGAAGTCCGCGCCTGGATGGCGAAGATAGACATCCTCCTGCAGTTTGACGAGCTCGGCGGCGGCCCTCCGCTTCGCGGCGTCGGACTTCGCGCCCGCAACCGCGGCCTTCACCTTGCCGAGTCTCGCAAGCAGCGCGGACGGATCGCCGTAGACCTCGGGATATTTCGCCGCGTATGCGCGGATGGCGCGTTCCATCGCCTCCGCATCAAACCACTTCAACGCCTCCAGCGCGAGCTCGGACGATTCGCCGGCGTCAGACTTCACCGCCCCGCACTTCATCGCGGCCTTCAGCGCCTTGAAGTTGCCTATGTTCTCCATTATCTCGTCGGCGCTCTCCGGGAAGTCGGCC
>JAFPNP010000188.1 GCA_017411125.1 Kiritimatiellia bacterium | reverse complement strand
GACGCGCTTGCTTCGCTGCTTTCGGATTCGCCGGGGCGCGTCGAACTGGTTTCGACTTTGGAAGAGGCGGAGTCAGCACTCCGCGCGCGCGCCGGCGCATCCGGCGCAATCGTTACGGCAGGCGCCCGCGATCCCGGACTTTCCGTGCTCGCTCGCCGCCTTGCAGGAAGGGTATGACGGCAACAATGAACACGACGATGAGATTGAATTGCGCTGCGGCGCTCGCAGCGGCGCTTCTGGGCGCGCCGCTTTTCTGTGGCGCGGCGCCGGCCGCAAAGGATGCAAAGCCTGCAGTAAAGGATGCAAAGCCCGTCGCGGCGGTGGTCAAGAGAAAGCCGCCGACCGAGGCCGAAGCCGCCAAGGCGCGAAAGGAGAAGCGTCCGTTTTACACGAAGGCGGCGGACGCTCTGGATGCCGCATGGAATTGCCAGCAGCCGCTCGTCGTGTTCTTCCTGCTGGACGATCCCCGGTCGCAGATTTCGCAGGCGTACGAGCGAAAGCTGTTGAACGACAGGCGTTTCCGCGACGATTACGCCAAGTCCAACCTGGTTTTGCTCAAGATGAAATTCAGGCCGGACGCAAGGGAACGGCAGAAGATCTCTCTGCCGCGAAGGGACGCAGACCTTGCGGTCGTCGAGAAATTCGGGCGCAATCCTAAGAACAGGACGATGGGCGCAAAGTTCGACCACATCGCCAACTATCCTTCAGTGGTGATTCTTGCGCCCAGCGGGGCGAAGTCGCTCTTCCGCATGCCGAAATACGACAAGAACGGCGGGTTCGGCGCATGGATGTCGACGCTGGACGCCCAATTGCGCATGGCCAAGGTCAAACCCGTGGTCTCTGAGACGGTCCAGAAGATCATCGACAATCCAACGGAACCGAAGAAGTGGAAGTGAACGCGATGGCCGGAACGTCGGAGTTCGCATATCCTCCTTGCCGCCTCGTGAAGGGATCGCAGGCGGCGCTCGACGCGGCTCTTGCCCGCTTCAATGTCCAGCCGGTGGACGAAACGCGGCTTGCGCGCGAAGACTGGCGCGGCTGGCCTGCGAAGCGCACAACGCTCGCCGGCGAGGCGAGCGTGGCGGGCGTCGGCACGTTTCGCGGGCGCGAGAGGCGCACGATCACTTTCGCCCCGTCGTCCCGTCCGGGATGGTGGATTCGCCGCACCGACCAGCCCGAACAGCTCGACACCGGCGTGGACATAGCGAATCTTTGGACGAGCGCGCGCAACCTCGTGCTGCGTTCGGGTTCGCCGCACAACTACCTGCGCATGGTCGAGCACATCATCGCGCTGAAGGCCGGCCTCGGTCTCGACAACGTCGTGCTCCGAACCAATTCGGGCGATCCGCCCCTGTTCGACGAATCGTCTCTTCCGCTCGTCCAGGCTGTCGAGTCGGCGGGTATCGTGGAGACGGCGGAGGATGCCACGTACATTACCGTGAAGGAGCCTCTGGCGTTCAGCGGCCAGCGCGGCGACTTCCTGCTATTCCTGCCGGACGACGGGTCGCGCCGCCTCCGCCTTGACGTGGCCATCAGCTGGAACACCGTGATCGGCGACCAGCGCATCGTGTTCGACGTCACGCCGGAGACTTTCCGTTACGGCGCGTACGCCCGCACGAACGCGACGCACCGCCAGTACCAGCTCGCCAAGACGATCGGGCTTCTTTTCGCGGATACGCGGAATCTCGGCTACAACAAGGACAACATCGTCATCCACGGACGGAGGCGGTGGTACTGCGAGCCGCGCTATCCGCTCGGGGACACCGGCAAATTCCTCGAACCGGTGTGGCATCGCGCCGCGCTCGACCTGCTCGCCGCGCTGGCCCTGACCGGGCCGGACCGTTTCGTCGGCACGGTGGTGAGTTACCGGGCCGGCCATACGCAGGATTGCGACGCGGTCCGCGCTCTTTACAGAAACGACTTGCTGAAACGAATATGAACATCTGGAGCGTGCAATGGGAAAACTGAAACTTGGCGTCCTTGGTTCCGGCGCCGGCTCGAACATGCAGTCGATAACGGACGCGATCGGGAAGGGCGATCTTGACGCGGAAATCCGCCTCGTCCTTTCCGACGTGCCCGACGCCAAGATACTCGACCGGGCGCGGCGGCACGGCATACCGTGCCAATACCTCGACTGCGCCCCGTGGAAGACGAAACTGGAAGGCGAGGCCGAGGATCGCTGCATCCGGCTGCTCAAGGACGCCGGATGCGACACCGTCGTTCTCGCCGGCTTCATGCGCATAGTGAAGCCAAAACTCCTCGCGGCGTTCCCGATGCGCGTCTTGAACATCCATCCGGCGCTTCTGCCGGCGTTTCCCGGCGTCCACAGCTGGACGCAGGCGCTCGACTACGGCTGCAAGGTAGCCGGCGTCACCGTGCATTTCGTGGACGCCGGTACCGACTCCGGCCCCATCATCGTGCAGAAGTGCGTCCCGGTGCTGGAGGACGACACGCCGGAAACGCTCCACGCCAGAATCCAGGAACAGGAGCACCTGGCGTTTCCCGAGGCGTTGCGCCTCCTTGCCGCCGGGCGGCTTTCCGTTGAAGGCCGTCGTGTATACATATCGAAAGAAGGTTGAATATGAACGGACTCGTGTTGCTTCTTTGCGCGTCGGCGGTTTTCCTCGCCGGCTATTTCGTCTATTCGAGGTTTCTCTCGAAGGTACTCGGCGTAGACCCGTCGCGTCCCACGCCCGCGCACACGAGGTGCGACGGATGCGATTACGTGCCGGCGCCCACGATGGTCTTGTTCGGCCATCATTTTGCCACGATCGCAGGCGCGGGGCCGATAGTGGGGCCGGTGCTTGCTGCGGAGTTCGGATGGGCGGCCGTGACGCTGTGGATCGTGCTGGGATGCGTTCTGATAGGGGCGGCGCACGACATGATCGCGCTGTTTCTGTCCGTGCGGCACGATGGCGAGTCGATAGGTTCGGTGATCGGCACGATTCTGGGCCGTCCCGGCAAGATACTGTTTCTCGTCTTCTCGTGGTCCGCGCTCGTGCTAGTGGTCGCGGAGTTCAACAGGCAGATTGCGGGCACGTTCGTGGCGGATCCCGCAATCGCCACGGCTTCGCTGCTTTTCATCTTCGAGGCGATACTGTTCGGCCTGTGCGTATACCGCCTAAAGGTGCCCGTGCTGTGGGCGAGCTTGGTGTTCGTGCCGCTGATGTTCGCGTCCGTGTGGGTTGGAAACGTGTTCCCGCTCGACATTGTGAAGATGTTCGGCATCGCGCCCGAGACTGCGGGCACGATATGGCTCGTAGGGCTGCTCGTCTACTGTTTCGTCGCATCCACCTGTCCGGTGTGGATTCTCCTGCAGCCGCGCGACTACTTGAACGCATACCTGCTCTATGCAATGATGGCGCTTGGCTTCCTCGGCGTGTTCATCGCGCATCCGACACTGCAGACAGAGGCGTTCGCCGGATTCTCCGCAGTGGGCCGCAGCGGCGGCGTGGACATGCTCTTTCCGTTCCTGTTCGTGACCGTGGCCTGCGGCGCATGTTCCGGCTTCCATGCGTTGGTGGCGTCGGGCACCACCGCGAAACAGCTTTCGAGCGAAAAGTCGATACGTCCGATCGCATACGGCGGAATGCTCTTCGAGGGCGTGCTTGCCATGATAGCCTTGATTGGCGTGGCCGGCACCTATGCGAGCCAGGCGGACTACGTGGCGGCGGTGCAGGCGAATGAGCCGGTGCAGATATTCGCGTCCACGATAGCCGGTTTCTGCGTGAAGATCTTCACCGCGTTCGGGATGGATGCGAAGGTCGGCGCGCGCGTGGCGGAAAGCTTCATGCTTCTTTCGGTGTCCGCATTCCTCATGACGACGGTCGATTCGGGAACGCGCCTCGCCAGATTCAGCTGGCAGGAGCTGGTCGCCTCCTTCCGCGGCGACGGGGCCGACGGCAAGGCCGCCGCCGGACCGGTCTACAAGGTCTGCCACAACATGTACGCCGGAACGTTCTTGATAGTGGCTCTCGTGGCCGCATTGCTTCTGGGTAACCCGAAAGCGGCGAAACAGCTGTGGACGATCTTTGCGAGCGCGAACCAGCTGCTTGCGTCGCTTACGCTTCTCGCGGCCACGCTCTGGTTCGCCAAGAACCGCAAGCCTTGCTGGATGACGGCTGTTCCGATGGTGTTCATGCTCGGCGTTTCGTCGTGGGCGCTTTCGGCGGTGCTTGCGAAGGCGTGCCGCGGCGGCGCATGGACGCTTGCCGCCGCGTCGGCGTTCCTCATCGCGGTCGCCGTCGCGCTCGTCTGCTTTGCCGTGAACAGATTCTGCGGCGGCGCGTCACGGAGCGGCGCAATTGTCCGGCGGGAAAAGCGCGGCTAGGTCGCGCATTGCTTCGACCGTGCGGATTTCGTTCATTCGGCGTCGCATTTCGGCGGCGCCGGGGATTCCGCGAAAGTAGTGGAACAGATGTCTGCGCAGCGGCGCGGTCGCGAACTCGTCCGGCGGCGGGACGTGGTCGCCGGGAAATGACGCCGCCAGTCTGCCTTGAAGGTCGAGAAGGTAGTCGATGTGGCGGAGGTACGTCTCTCTTCGCGGCGGTGCGGCGCGTCCTTTCATCGTGCTGAAGCGCATCGGATCCGTAATGGCGGCGCGTCCGAGCATCACGGCGTCGACTCCTGTATCGAGCATGGTTTTCAGCGTGGCCGCGTCGTGCACTCCGCCGTTTCCGGTCACGGGCACG
>JAFPNP010000187.1 GCA_017411125.1 Kiritimatiellia bacterium | reverse complement strand
GCCGGGCTTCAACTGGTCGTCCGCCCCGACCTCGCGCCCGTTGAAGTACGCCTTAAACACGCCAAGCCCCGTGACTGTCCACGTGGCCTTCGCCACGTCGCCTCCCCGCTCGAACGTCTTGACAAAGCGGGCGGTGTCGCTCTCGCCCTTACCGGCGTGGTTGGGCACGGGCGCGTCCACGGCGATGAACACCGCCGCCAAAATCGCCGCCGTCATTTTCCCGCTCCTTTGCAGGGAAACGTGCCGTCCGCGACTTCGGCGACGTACTGCGCGAACGCCTTTTTCGCATCTGCGGCGAGGTTCGCGTAGCGCTTTACGAACGACGGCACGTGACCTTCGTTGAGACCGAGCAGGTCGTGCATTACGAGCCATTGCGCATCGCACACCGGCCCCGCGCCTATGCCGACGGTGATTATCTTGAGCGCGGCGGTGATCTCGGCGGCGAGTTCGGACGGCACGCATTCGAGCGTGACGGCAAACGCGCCCGCCGCCTCGACGGCCTTCGCGTCCTCCAGCACCTGAAGCGCGGACTCGCGCGTCTTGCCCTGCGTCTTGAAACCACCATAAGCGTTGACGCTCTGAGGCGTCATGCCAACGTGCGCGAGAACGGGGATTCCAGCCTCCGTCATGCGGCGGATGAGGCCGCACACACGCGCACCACCCTCTAGTTTGACGCCGTCCGCGCCGGCCTTGAGGCAAGCCACGGCGTTCGCCATAGCCGCATCGTCTCCGCACTGATAGCTGCCGAACGGCATATCCGCAATCACCAAAGCGTCCTTCGTCGCGCGCGCCACGGCCGCCGTGGCGGAGAGCGTCTCCTGCATCGTCACCGGAAGCGTCGTGCCGTATCCGAGTGAAACCATCCCCATCGAATCACCCACGAGGATGCATGGCACGCCCGCCTCGTCGGCGAGCCTGGCGAAACAGGCGTCGTATGCCGTGCAGCATCCAAGCTTGCACACGCCCTTCGCCGCCCTAAAAGTCGAAACTGTCCACTTTTTCATAGCGCGGATATTATAGCACAACCGGCGGGCTCTGTCAGAAAAGGAATCCGGCGGCCGCACCGAGGAGCAGTCCCCAGAGCGGCGAAAACCGCTTCGTCAGCACGAGTGCGGCAGTCGCGGCGAACACGCCCGCATTAGCAAAATCCCTAGCACCGAATGCAAGGCGCGGGAACACGTCGAGCGTAAGCGACACCCCCGCCGCCGTGACGAAGCCGGCGACGAGCGGACGCAAGATGCAGAACACTCTCTTCACAACGGGACGACTCCGGTTGCGGTCGAACCACCCGCCACCGAAATGCACTCCGAGCACGCTCGGAAACACCACGGACACCGTGGCCACGAACGCAACCGCCAGAGCCGTCCACGTTCCGGCGCCGTGCAACGCGGCCACCTTGTACCCGACGAACGTCGCGGCGTTCACTCCTATCGGGCCGGGCGTCATCTGCGCTATGCCGAGAATATCCATGAACTCCGCATTCGTCAGCCAGCCGCGTCCAAGCATCTCCTGCTGAACAAGCGATATGATCGCAAGACCGCCACCGAGCGTAAACAGCCCGATCTTGAAAAATACGTGGAACAGCGTGAAGGCGAGTTGTATCACGATTTGCATTCCTTCCGTGCGCGAACGGCGTTCCATGCGATTCCCGCCGCGATTGCAGCGAGTATGAAAAGCACGATCGGCGGGTTCCACACGGCGGCGACCGCCGCCACGCCGACCGCAAGCGCCATCTGCCAAGTCTCTTTCGCGGACTTTCTCACCATGTTCCAGCCCAGCGCGAGCATCATCCCTGCAACGGCGGGACGCACTCCCTCGAGGACCTTCGCCACCGCCGGCAAGCCGCTAAGCTGCGAATAAGCTATGGCATAGGCGGCAATCAGCACAAACGGGACGCACACGACGCCGAGCGCGGCGGCGACATTTCCAGCAAAGCCGCGCAGTCGGTTCCCCATGAGCATCGCGGCGTTTATTGCAATCACGCCGGGGAGCAACTGGGCGAGCGCGAAAAAGTCTGCAACCTCCTCCGACGTCGCCCATTTTCTACGACGGACCATCTCGTCCTCCAGAAGCGGCAGCATCACGTATCCGCCGCCTATCAGGACGGCACCTATTTTCGCGAAGCTGAAGAAGATGGCCGGGAGACCTATTTTCGGAGAACTTTTCATTCACACGCCCCCCGCACACGCAATCGCAACGGCATACAATGCGCCGAAAACAAGGTGAATCCCGCCGGACGCCCGTTCAAGCCCGCGCCACGGCGGATTGCCGCCGTCCGCAGCAAGAAACACCGCCGTCGCCGCACGAAGCGTCCGTACTGTAAGCGGCAGAACAAGGAACGGCAACGCAAGCCAAAATGTCGCACCCAGTACGCACAGCGCGGCGCATGCCGTGTATGGCGCCAGGTGGCAAAACCAATAAAGGACGAGCGAACCGCGTGGTCCGAGCATCGTCGCCGGCGTCATTATTCCGGCGGCGCGATCTGTCGGGATGTCGCGCATGTCGTTGCCGTGCATTATCACGCAAACAAGCAATGCGACCGGCAGGGTGAACAACGCGAACATTCCCCAGTCCGCCACCGTCGCCGGAAGCGCGAACGCCGGGCGCAGCAGCTCCACCGCAACAAACACCTCAAGCGGCCCCATTAGAAACGCCACGAACGGAACGCCAAGGCCACGGTACTTGAACTTGACACCCGTCGAATAGTTTGTCGCACCGAGGAATCCTACAAGGCCCGCGACGAAGAGCGGCGCATCGAAACGCCACGCGCCGCCGTCGCGGAAGAAGCACAGTCCAATGCCGGTCACTGCAGCCGCCACAGCACAAGCCGCAGCAGCAGCAAAGAGCTCGCGCATGGTCACAAGACCGTCGTGTACCTGCGGAGTAGTGCGTACGGCACCAGGAACTGCATCCACGCCGGAGCGCTCGTCGCCCCAAGTATTAAGAAGGTTGACCGTCGCCTGGAAAAACAATCCGCACGCAAGGCCGATCCACCATCTTCCCCAGCACGGCGTAACAGCGCAGGGACACGCCGCCCAAGCGATACCCGCCGCGACGAAAAACGGAACGAGCGTCGCGGCATAGCTCCATGGTCTGAACAGAAGAAACCAGGCTTTGAGTCCGACGGCGCTCATTTCGCGGCCCGCCGGGCGGATTCCAGCGTGTTCCACAGAAGCATCGTGATCGTCATCGGTCCGACGCCGCCGGGCACCGGCGTGATTGCGGAGGCCACAGCCGCGCACGACTCGAAGTCCGCGTCGCCGCAGAGGCGGTACCCTTTAGGCTTCGAAGCGTCGGGGACGCGGTTCACGCCCACGTCTATCACGACGGCGCCGGGCTTGAGCATGTCGCCCGTGAGCGTGTCGGGACGTCCGGCGGCCACGACCACGACGTCCGCCGTGCGCGTGAACGCGCCCACGTCGCGCGTTCCGGTGTGGCACAGGGTGACAGTGGCGTTCACGCTCTTGCGCGAAAGCAGTACCGCGACGGGCTTGCCGACGATGTTGGAACGCCCGATCACGACCGCGTGCTTTCCGGCAAGGTCCATGCCAGTCACCTCGATTAGCTTCACAATGCCGTGCGGCGTGCAGGGAAGGAAACATTCCTCGCCAATGAGCATCTTGCCCACGTTCACCGGCGTGAAGCCGTCCACGTCCTTTTCCGGCGCAATGGCATCTATCACCTTCTTCTCGTCGAAGCCGCGGGGAAGCGGAAGCTGCACGAGAATGCCGTGTATCGCAGGGTCTGCGTTGAGCCTGACGATTTCCGCGAGGAGGTCGGACTCCGGCGTCTCAGCCGGCAGCCGGATTTCGCGCGAATACATTCCCGCTTCCGCGCACGCCTTTTCCTTGGCCGCCACGTATGAAAGGCTCGCCGGGTTGTCGCCCACGAGAATCACGGCGAGTCCTGGCGTGACGCCCTTCTCCGCCTTCAATTGCGCGACGCCTTCCGCGATTTGCGAACGCATCTCCGCTGCAAGTTTCTTTCCGTCGATGAGCGTTGCCGCCATGTTCAATCCTCCGTTGTGTTGTTGAAAGTCGGTGCAGAGCCGTTGCCCGCGCGCCGGCTGCGGAAGAACGACACCAGCACGTCCCGGCAAGGCGACTCCAGCACGCCGCGCACTATTGCAGGGTGGTGGTTTATTCCGGGATGGTTGAAGATGTCGAAGACCGTCCCGCCACCACGCTTGGGGTCGTCCACTCCCCATACGACAGTGCCGACGCGAGCCAGCACGATCGCGCCGGCGCACATGGGGCACGGCTCCTTCGTGACGTACAGGCGCGTTCGGACAAGACGCCAGTTGCCGCGCGCCGCGAACGCGGACGAAAGTGCGAGCATCTCGGCGTGCGCCGTGGCGTCGGAAAGCATCTCCGTCTGGTTGTGCGCCCTCCCCAGAATGCGGGCCGCCGCCGGAATCGCATCGGGGTCGTCCGGCTCCTCCACCACGACGCACCCAGCCGGCACCTCGCCGTCGGCTGCGGCCTTTTCGGCCTCGCGCAGCGCCATACGCATGAAATATTCGTCGAACGCGGCGTTCACTGCTTTCTCCACCATGCAAGATACTCCACGTTCCCCTTGTCCTTTCCGCGCAGAGGAGATTCCGCAACGCCGAGCAGTTCAAGCCCGAGCGTCTCCCGCCCGAAACGCAACACGCCGTCCACAGCCCGGCGCCTAACGTCCGGGTCGGACACCACGCCTCCCGGCGCCTCCCCCCTTCCCGCCTCGAACTGCGGCTTGACGAGCGACACGATTTCGCCGCCCGGAAGAAGCACATCCACCATCGGCGGCAGTATGAGCCGCAGGGAGATGAAACTCACGTCCGTGACAGCGCGGGCGGGCCGCTCCGGCAAATCATCGCAGGCCATGTTCCGCGCATTGAAGTTCTCGCGCACCCACACGCGGGGATCGACGCGCAGCTTGTACGCAAGCTGGTTCGTGCCCACGTCGACGGCCATCACCCGGGACGCGCCGTGCTGCAGAAGGCAATCGGTGAAGCCGCCGGTCGAACTGCCCACGTCTAGGCAGACGAGGCCTTCCACCCGCCATCCAGGAAACGCCGCGAAAGCGCCTTCCAGCTTCTCGCCGCCGCGCGAAACGAAACGCGGCGGAGATTCAACCGCAACTTCGGCGTCCTCCGGCAGCGACTTCGCGGCCTTGCGCTCCACCTGCCCCGCCACACGCACCTTGCCTTCCAACACAAGCGCCTGCGCAACCGCGCGCGACGCGGCCAGTCCGCGCGCGACAAGCAGCTGGTCAAGACGCATTCTGCTCATTTCGAAAAAGGCGCAATCTTGCGTATCGTGCTGCGCGGAATTGTCCGGAACACGCCCGGACGCGTTTCAAGCACGACCTGCTGGGGCGTGGTCTGCTTCTGCACAAGCACGCCGCGCACCTTCGTGCCGCTGCTGAGGTCTATCTCCGTGTCGGGCGTGAAACTTCTTTTGAGCGGAACAAACACCTGTTTCGTCTCCTTGGCCCCGATCTCCACCTTCAGGGACACGTCGAAGTACCCGTCAAGCTGGACGCCCACGGCATGTTCGCCCGCGACAACCTTCTCGACCATAAGTATCTTCGAGCGCGTGGCGTCGCCGACCCTGCCGGTGACGCCGACCGCCTTGCCGTCGACAAACACCTTCGCGCCGGGCGGAGACGTTACGATTTCCAGCCGTCCGAGCACGTTCGCCAAGGAGAACCTCTCCGTGGCCTCGCCTCCGTTCTGCAGTTCGACCGTGCGTTCGGACGAGGCATAGCCCTCCAGCTCGACGCGCACATCGTGCTTTCCCGGCTTGACGTCGTCAAGTTCCACAGGCGACTTGCCACGGTAGTCTCCATCCACATAGACCTTTGCCTGCTCCGGATCGGTGACGATCTTGAGCCTGGCGGCAAGCCCCTCCATGTCGATCGAAACCGTCTGCTTCTCGCCGGCAACCATCCTGACGCGCCGGACGACGTCCTTGTATCCGTCGAGGCGTACGACCAGCTCCGCACCGCCGCGCGGGACCATCACCTCCACGGGCGTCGCGCCCCTCTCGATTCCGTCCACAAGCACCTTGGCGCCGGCCGGCTTCGTGATGCACGTGATCAGGCCGGAATCGAGCACAAGCTCCTCGCTGCGCACGATCGGCCTCCTGTTCTCCACGGCCACCTCCACACGCTTGCGCTGATAACCGTTGAGAGTAAAATCGAATGCGTACTTGCGCCCGCACACAAGAGATGTCAACAGCAGCGGCGTCGTGCCCGCAACGCTCCCTTCGCTGGTCACCGTGGCGCCAGCGGGAGTCGTCTTCAGCAGCACGATTCCATGCTCCGCTTCGAGATCCACGGCCTTCGTCACGTATCCCGCCGCCTCGTCCAGGCGCACGTACGCGTCGAACGGGCGGAACCCCGGCGCCTCGACGTGCAGAAGGTGCCGCCCGGCGGCGAGCGGCATCACCGTGCACGGCGCAGAATTGTTGAGCGACCCGCGCAGCGTGCCGTCCACAAACACCTTCGCCCCGTCGGGGCGTCCGGTCACATCGAGCCGCAGCGGCGCCGTGTCCGCACCGGCGAGCAGCGCGGACGCCGCCAGAATGCAAAATGCCGTCTTTCTGAAATTCATCTTCTCTTGCTCCTCATCTCCACGTTCCGCAGCTGCGCGGCGGCGTCGCGGTGGCGCCTGTCCTCTGTATCGGGAATCATTTCGCACAGAACGCGCAGTTCGCGCCGGGCGGCGTTCCAGTCCTTCATGTTGATCACCTGGTCGGCACGGAAACGCTGTTCGGCGAACCGGCGGTCAAGCTCCTTCTTCGCCTCGCGGCGCCGCTCCTCCAGAGCCCTGTAGTCGGCGGGCTTTGGGTTCACCGTATCCAGCAGCTCCGTCGCAAGAGAATAGTTCTTGAGCGCCTCTGCGAGATTTCCGTGGGCGACGTCGCGCTCGTCCCACTTCACGTCGCCGGCGCGGCGCGCCTCTGCGCTCTTCGCAATCAGATCCTCGACAGAGTACTGTATCGCCCACATCGAAAATCTCGTCTTCGCGAACTCGTTCAGTTTCTCAGCCACCACGCGCAGCACTTCCGGCGGTTCCTTGTTCTCGACCGAGACATCGAACACCCGCGCGCTGCGCACGACATGCAGGGAGATGGACTGCAGCGTATTGGGGGCGAGCGGCATCCCGTTGTATTCGCGGGCGAGTCTGTACAGCTCGCGCGAACCGAGGATTTCGGCCATTCGCCTGCGGTCTTCGTCGTCGGCCGCCTCCGTTTTCACGAGATACCTGTTCATCTTCGCGTCGTCCGCGCCATGAACGTCGTCTATCTGCACGTTGAACGCATTGCCGTCGTAAGACAGTGCGTAGCGGAACACGGCGTCGGCGCTCGCCTCCACCCTCTCGAACGAAAACGACAGCAGCTTGTCCTCCTCGGCGGCGACCTCGCGCCCCACCGCGTCATCCTGCGCGGCGCCGCCGGTCACGACGGGCGGAGGCAAGATAAACAACGCGGCGGACACGCATATCGACACCGCCGCCACACCCCACAGCACGTATCTCAAAGACTGCGTCTTGCCTGCGTCGCCACCGTCCGCAGACGCTTTTCCATCCCATTGCGGATCTTTTTTGCCAAGTCCCAGGTCTATCTTCCCCGTAACCGCCGGATCGTCGTCGGCCTCCTTCACGGAAAACCGGTTCCTGCCCGCCGAGACACTGTCGCCCGGCGACAGCCTGCGCGGGGCGGCCTCCAGCTTCTCGCCATTCACGCAGGTGCCGTTGGCGCTGACGAGATCCGTCACCCACAACGCGCCTTCGCGCACCTCGAAAAGGCAGTGCGTGCGCGACAGTTCTGGATCGGGCACCGTTATCTCGCAGGCCGACGAACGCCCCAGCCGCATTCCGCCGGCGCCCACGGAGAACCGGCGGCCCTTCGCCGGGCCCTCCACCGCGACTAGTTCGAATTGCGTACTCATATAGACATGTCCTTGACTACCTGGCTTATGATCGGTCCGAGAAGGACCAGAAACACGGACGGAAATATGCATAGCATCAACGGCCCGAGCATCTTCACTGGAGCCTCGTTGGCCAGCTTCTCGGCCCGGTCGAAACGCCGCCCCCGCAGCTGGTCGGCCTGTATGCGAAGTATAGAACCGATAGATACGCCAAGCTCGTCCGCCTGCACGAGCGCGTGCGCGACGCTCCGCAGATCCGGCTGGCGCACGCGATCGGCCATGTTCCTGAGCGCAACGCGGCGCGGCGTGCCGACCTGTATCTCGCACGTCATGCGTATGAGCTCCTCGTTGAGCGGATCGAGCTTCCGCCGATCGCAGTTGCGCTGGAGGGCGCTCATGAAATCCATGCCCGCTTCGACGCTGAGCGTGAGCAGATCCAGCACGAAAGGCAGCGCGCGCACTATCGAAGCGTGCCTGCGCTTCACCGCGCCGCGCAGCCACATCAGCGGATACGCGTAGAACAACAGCACGCCTGCAAGGGAAAACAGCACGCAGTTTTCCGCAATGACGGAATCGTCGCCGAGAAGGCCGGAAAACAGGAACATCAACGCCGCCCACAAAGACCCGCACACAAGTGGAGAGAGAAACTTGAGCGCCACGAAATCCGTCCCAGTGAGCAAACCGTCCAGCCCGGCGGAGACGATCATCCTGTCGGCGGCGACGCGCGTGGCGGCGAATTGCCGCGCGGAGGCCATGCGCCGCAGGTTCGGCGCAAGCGGCAGCAGAAGCCGGATCACGAGCGGGAGGTCGCGGCGCGCGCGGCGTCCGTCCGCAAGCGTCACGTAGGTTATCTCTCGCGCGACCGACGCCGCGTAGGCGGCAATCCCGGCGCCGCAAAGCGCCCAGCACGCAATCGCTCCTGTCTCAAGCAATGACATCGTAAAATCCTGTCTTCTCCTTGCGAAAGATTTTACCAAATAACCCCTAGCATGTGAAGCGCATATTTGATATCATATTGCGCATCCGCGCGGGACAGTAGCTCAACTGGACAGAGCACTGGTTTCCTAAACCGGGGGTTGGGAGTTCGAGTCTCCCCTGTCCCACCATGCCGGAACAAGGCGTCAGGCCTGCGCCGGCCTCGTAAACTTGGGATTCGCGCCCGCCACGACGAACGCCACCTCGCCCTTCACCTTAGCATTCCCAAACTCGTCCGCAAGGTCGGAAAGATAACCGCGCTCCACCCTTTCGTGCAACTTGGTCAGTTCGATGCAGACCGCCGCTTCGCGGTCACCCAGAACCTCGAACGCCGCCCGGAGCGTCTGGCCAATGCGAAACGGCGATTCGAAGCATATCAAAGTGTGTTCGGCGTCTTTCTCGGCCGCGAACCAGTTGCGCAGAGCCCCCGGACCCCGCGGCGGAAAGCCCTTGAACGTGAAGGAACTGGTCGGGAGGCCGCTCATTACGAGCGCCACGTTCACCGCGCTCGCCCCGGGCAGCACGTCGAACGGCACGCCTTCCTGCGCGCACATCCGCACGAGACGGTAGCCCGGATCGGAAATCGCCGGATAGCCGCCGTCCGACGCCAGCACTACCTCGCGCCCGGACGTCGCCGCCTCGATCACATGGCGCGCCACTCTCTCCTCGTTGCCCTGTCGGTAGCTTACCATTTCGGGGCGCGGCACGCCGAAGTGCGAAAGGAGCTGCCACGTGCGGCGCGTATCCTCGCACGCGATGAGCGACGCGCCCTTGAACGCCTCGAGAGCGCGCGGCGAGAGGTCTCCTAGGTTTCCGATTGGCGTTGCGACGACGTGGAGCATGACGAAGCCTATATCATTATGTCCTGCACGAGCGAAACCGGCTGCTGGTCCGCGAACGGGGCGTCCGGCGGCGGTTCGACAACTTCTTGGGCCGTGGCGGCGTCGGCCTCCGCCGTTTCGGCGTCCGTCTGCGACTTGCCGCGCGTGCCCGGCTTGCGGTCGCCGAAACGCGTGCCTTCTTTGAAGAAGTTGAGGTCCACCTCGCCCGTCTCGCCGTTGCGGTGCTTGGCGACGTCCACGATCGCAAGCAGCTCGTCGTCGTGCCACTGGGCGGTCTTGGAACGGCATGGACGCCGGAGAAGAAACACGACGTCGGCGTCCTGCTCGATCGCGCCGGAATCGCGCAGGTCGGAAAGTTTCGGCGTCTCCTCCTTGTCCCCGCGCTGCTCGTTGCCGCGCGAAAGCTGGGAAAGGACGATCACCGGCACCTTCAGCTCCTTCGCCATCGCCTTGATCTGGCCGGAGATGCGCGACGTTTCGAGCTGTCGGCCCTGTCTGGCGTACTCGCGGCAGTTGCAGAGCTGGAGGTAGTCTATCACGATCAGTTCGATGCCGTGCGTGCGCTTCATGCGGCGGGCGCGGGCTCGCATGTCCGAGACGTCGAGGGCGCTCGTGTCGTCTATGTAGATCGGCGCTCCGCGCAGGGCGTTCGCCGCAGTCATGAGCCGCTGGCTCGCGTCGATGCGCTCCTCGCGCGCCATCAAACCGCGCTGGAGCCGCCACGTGTTCACGCCTGCGCGGCCGGCGAGCATTCGCTTGGCGAGCGACTCGGTGCTCATTTCTAGCGAGAATATGAGCACGGGATGCTTCTTGCCGTTGTCGCAGCGCGTCGGCGCTCCGTTTATGTCCTGGCCCATCGCGATGCACTCCGCGATGTTCATGGCGAGCGACGTCTTGCCCACGGAAGGACGGGCGGCGACGACGATCATGTCGCCGCCCTTGAGGCCCATCAGCTTCTCGTCGAGGTACTTGAATCCAGTGGAAAGCCCATCGAACTGCCCCGCGCCACCGTCGAAGAGGCGGTCCATGGCCTTCAAGGTGTTCTCGACGGCGACCTTCCAGTCCATGCGCACGCTGTTAGACCCGCCGATGTCGAGAAAACTCTTCTCCACTTCGCCGAGGAGAATGTCCGCGTCGGCGGACTGCGCGTCGTCGAAGCACCGCTCCTCCGTCTCGCGGGCGCGCTGTATCATCGTGCGCAGAAGATGCTTCTGGCGCACGATGTCGATGTAGTACTCGGCGTGGGCGGAGGTGGGCGTGTTGTCCACGAGGGCCTGTATCGCCGCTATGCCGCCGACCTGCTCCAGCCGCCCCTTGGCGCGGAGGTGGTTCGTCAGCGTGACGGCGTCGATCGGCACGGACGTGCCGCTCATCTCGCGGAACGTCTCGAAGAATATCCGGTTGCGCGGTTCGTAGAAAGACTCCGGCGTGAGGCCGCGCGCCTGGCATAGATCGAGCACGCGGGCGTCGTCGCCCATCGTCGTGTCCAGCAGGATGGAGCCGATGATTCCGCGCTCCGCCTCCGCGCTGTGCGGCGGCGTTCTGAGTTGCTCTGCCATGTCAGGTGGTGTAGTCGGCGTTGATGTGGACGTAGTCTAGCGAGAAATCGCAGGTGTATATCGTGGACAAAAAGTTTCCCAGATGCAGGTCCACGGTAACCTTCAGTTCCGCGCCGTCCATTTCCCGCGCGAGCTTAGCGAGCTGCGCGGCGTCCGCCACCTTGCCGCGCCTGTAGGCCCATGTCTTCCCGTAGAACACTTCCGCCTTGCGGTCGTCCACCGCCGCGCCGGAGTATCCCACGGCCGCCAGGACGCGCCCCCAGTTGGGATCCTTCCCAAACCAGCTCGTCTTCGCAAGCGGCGACTTGGCAATGGCACGAGCGGCGCGGTCCGCGTCGCGCTGCGTCTTCGCGTTGCGCACCGTCACCTCCACGTACTTCGTCGCGCCCTCGCCGTCCGCCGCCATCTGCCTGGCAAGCGACACGCCTACCACCGTCAGCGCCTCCTCGAACGCGTCGAAGTCCGGTCCGGCGGACGCGATTACGGGATTGCCCGCCGCGCCGGAGGCGAGAAGGAACACGCTGTCGTTCGTCGATTCGTCGCCGTCCACGACGACGTGGTTGAAGCTGACGGCAATGGCTTTGCGCAGGGCGCGGCGGAGCATTGCGGACGTTATCGCGGCGTCGGTCGTGATGAATCCGAGCATCGTCGCCATGTTCGGCTCGATCATGCCCGAGCCCTTGCACATGCCGCCAACCGTAACGGTGCGTCCGCCGATACGCACCTGCACCGCCGCCTGCTTGGGCTTAGTGTCCGTCGTCATGACAGCCTTCTCCGCCTCCAGCCCGGCTTCTGGCGTGGCCGCAAGACGCGACGCGGCGTCTTTCATCCCGGCCACGAGACGATCCATCGGCATCGGATGGCCGATGACGCCGGTTGACGCCACGAGGACGAGCTTCGGATCGATGCCGAGCGTCTTCGCCGTCTCCTCCGCGCTGCGGCGCGCATCTGCAAGACCCTGCGGCCCGGTACAAGCGTTGGCGCAGCCGCTGTTGGCGAGAATCGCCTGCACCTTTCCGCCGCGCACGACCTCGCGGTCGTACACCACAGGCGCCGCCGCGACCGCGTTCGTCGTAAACACCGCCGCCGCCGCGCACGGAACATCCGCCACCACGAGCGCCACGTCGTTGCGCCCTTTGTATTTTATGGCCGCCGGCACGCCTGCCGCGCGAAAACCCTTCGCGGCGCACACGCCGCCTTCTATTGTCTTTGCTTTCACTTTCTTACCCTCGAATCAAACAACCGCCTTGCGTTTCAAAGCCACGGCGCCGCACAGCCCCCATGCAAAAACTCCGAACGTCGCGAGCACGGACACGAGCGCCATCGCCTGCCGCGCCCTGTCCGGCGCAGTCTCTTCCTCCTTAGGCGGCGGCGGAACATCCTTCCTCGCCAAAAGCGCCAGCCGGGCGGACGAACCGTCGGCGCGCACGATTCCGCCGTTCTGCGACATCGAATACCGCCCCGCCACTTCGAACCGCCCCGCCTTCAGCATTTCGTCCAGACGCGGATTGCCACGCATCGCCGCGCCGTCCACGAGAATGAAGCGCGCGCCGGTCTGCACGTCCGATACATCTGCCAGATGCACACCAAGCGAATCCTTTATAACCTTTCCGCCCTGCTGCGGCGCGACCGCCACGAACACCTTGCCGCCGCCGGCGGAAAGAACGTCCTCCGCCGCCGCGTTCGGACGGCGCATGAACGACACATCCTCCACCACGCAGTACTTGGACGCCACGTGCGCAAGGTTTAGGACGTTCGCGACGGCCAGCGCGACTACGAGAACGCGCCCGCCAAACGGCGTCGGTTTGTCTTTGCGGAATCCGCGCAGCGCGGCCTCGAACCCGAACCCGGCCAGCGCAGCCGTGCAGAACTCCAGCAGATGCACGAACTTCACCGGCGCGCGCAGCGTTCCGCCGAACGGCAAGGCGTAGACAAGCCGATAGAACGGCGTGAACGCGCCCAGCGCGCAAAGGTAGGCGACCACTCCCGCGACTGCCCAGAACGGCACGTCGCGCCAAAGCCCCGTGCCGTCCTTGCGGAACCTCCACCACCCAACCAGCGAAAGCAGGGCGAAGAACACCGTCACGAGACCGAAGTACAGCGAATGCTGCCTGTAGGGAATCCAGATCGTCTCGCCGGCCTTGAGCGTCTCGCCCGTCACAGGATGCCTCTGCCCCTCGGCGGCTGGCGGCACTACCACCTGCTGCCCGAGGCGTCCGCGATAGGGACGCGAGGGGCTTACGCGCGGATCGTTAGACCCGCCGTGTATTTCCGCCAGGACGAATTCCGCCGTGTCCTCCGGCGGCAGCGACCAGCTTGTGCAGAAACGCCAGCGCTCGTCGGACGACTTGTCCACTTTCCCGTCCGCGCCCTTGCCGCTCGTCTCGGCTATCTGCGCCTCGCGCCCGGCGACGTCCTGCGTGATTGCGCGGGTAAACTGCGGAAGCCCGACCGCGCACGCGACGGCTGCGGCGACAACTCCGCCGCACAGCAGCCGGACGAACCGGACGCGCCTCCATTCGCGGACGAGCGCCCAGACGCCGTATGCGGATGTCAGCACGGTGAAGAGCAGCCACATGTCCGGCTGCCTTGCGGCGGCCCATGCGAGCGTCGCGCCGAGGAGCGCCCAGTTGCGCCACTTGCCCTTGCGCACGGCGCGGTCGACGAGGCCGAACGCGAACGGGCCGTACATCAGCCATATGAACCAGCCCAGATGCCCGGCGGAAAACAGGGTAAAAGTGTAGCCCATCAGCCCGTAGGCCGCGCCGCCCGAATACGCGGCGATGCGGGAGAGGCCGCGTCCGCGCAGGTAGAACACGAGGCCGAGCGCGGCGAGATATCCGGCAAGAGCGTATTGCAACTCCTGCCAGAAGTACATCCCGCCGAGAACGTGCATGAGGTCGGAGGGGACGAAGTCGTGTCCTCCGACGAGAGCGCGGAACCAGCGGGCGGCCTCGTCGACGGGGTAGAACGTCGGGTTGTCCGGCTCCACCGGCGCACGGTCGAGCGACCACGTGCCCCAGAATACACCACCCATGCAGACGGCGTACAAAGCCGTCATGGCAAGAAACGCGACCGTTGAAGGACGCCTCAGAAATTGCTTGACGAGCTGCATTGACACCTCACCCGCCGACGATACAGACTTTTCTCATGGCAGCGGTATTGTACCATAACGCCGCCCCGATTTCAACGCCACCGCCGCTTTGCCAGCAAACACCTGCAGAATCACCCCACGTGCCGAGGCGAAAGGGGCGCGGGGTAGGCGCTGCACTATCTACGGCGGTGAGCCTATAGGGAGGCGATTGCGACCCCAAGGGGAAAGTGTAAAATCCTGCAAGGGAGGAAAACCGCAATGACGATGCCCCAAGCCCTAAGGCGCATACGCCGCCACGCGCCCGAAACCGAGGCGACGTTCCGCGCGATCTACCGCAACCGATACTGCCGACCCGTCAGGAAACAGGCCATTTACGATTGTCAAAATTGCATAATACGCTAATTGAAAGCACGAGACACCGATATATAACACTCGCAAAAAACGCCCGCGTTAGCGGTCGAATCGGATAAATCGGAGTTTGATTTGAAGGCGCGGCAGGCGCGGCGTTGAAATCAAGGCGGCGTTATGGTACAATAGCCGCATTTTCACCGGACAACGACAAAAAAAGGAGAATGAAATGGACATCTATTCAGGCAGCGCGACCGCATCTCTGCGCACTGCGCTTTATGCGACATTGACGGGAATCGCGCTCTGCGCGTCAACCGGGCTTCGCGCGGCGGAAGCGCCGGGGCAGCGCGTCCGCGGCGGCGATCCGTTCATCCATCTGGAAAACGGCGTCTATTACCTCTATTTTTCGTCCGACGATTCCGTTGGGCTCAAGGTGTACACTTCGACCGACCTCAAAGAATGGCTGCCAGACCAGGGACGCGACAGGTACGGCCGCGCGTACGTGAACGGCAACGGTTTCGGTTCGCGCCTGTTCTGGGCGCCGGAAATGCACAAGTACAACGGCAAATACTATCTTTTCCATTCTGCCGAGGAGAAAGTAACCGTTGACGTGTCCGACTCGCCGCTCGGCCCGTTCCGCAACCCGGAAAAAAAGCCCTTCTTCCCGCAGGGCAACATCGACAACTCCTTCTTCCTCGACGACGACGGCACGCCCTACATGCTCTACGCGCACTTCTACGCCGGCAACGAAGTGTGGATCTGCGAACTGGAGAAAGACCTGCTCCACGCAAAGCCTGAAACGCAGCGCAAGCTCATCCGCGCGGAGGAGGACTGGGAGATGAACCGCAAGGATCCGCGCTTCAAGCAATGGTCCATCGCGGAAGGTCCGTGCCTGATCAAGAAAGACGGCCTCTACTGGCTGACGTACTCCAGCCACCACGTGATCGACTCCAACTACAACGTGTGCCTCGCCACGGCGACGAACGTGAAAGGCCCGTACACGAAGCAGGGCAAGGCGCCGATTCTCGCCCCACGCGGCAAGTACGAATGCACGGGGCACCACTCGCTCTTCAAGGACAAGTCCGGCAACTGGAAGATCGTGTTCCACGCGCGCGATCCCGGTCAGGGCATACGCTACACCTACACTTCCGACGTGAAGTTCACCACGAAGGACGGCCATCCGTGGATCGAGGTGGGCGAAAACTTCCAGCCATGCATCATCAAGCAGAATCCGTGTCCCGCAAACCTCCCGAAGCCGCAGAACGTCCCGGAACTGATGAAGACGTTCGCCGGAGCGGACGTCAAGTCGCTCGCCGCATGGGAGAAGACGCGCGCGAGGGAGCTGCTGGCGCGTTTCGAAACGGACGAGTACGGGCGCCGTCCCGCCGCAGCCAACGAGCGCAGCCGCGTCTCGTTCGAGACGTATGCCGAAGGCGACGCGCTCGGCGGCAAAGCCGTGCGCAAGCTCGTGCGCGTGAAATACGACGGTCCAAACGGCAAGCACTCCTTCCCCGTGACGGTCTACATCCCGAAGACAGGCCGACCCGCGCCGGCGTTCGTCTACATCGCGATCGACTTCCACACCAAGTACGCCGCCGACGGATCCGTCGCGACGAGCGAGTACTGGCCCGTCGAACAGATCATAGAACGCGGCTACGCGACGGCGGCGTTCCCGGTGATCAAGGTGGCGGCGGACAAGCCGAACGCCGGCTTCTCGCAAGGCATATTCCCCGCCGTTCAGCCTGCGAAGGAGCGCGACGACGCATCGTGGGCCACGATCTCCGCATGGGCCTGGGGCGCCAGCCGCGTCCTCGACTGGATGGAGACCGAGCCCGCGATCGACGCGAAGCACGTAGGCGTCGTCGGGCACTCGCGCGGCGGCAAGACCGCCCTCTGGACCGGCGCCACCGACAAGCGCTTCGCCATGGCATGTTCCAACGAATCCGGCTGCAGCGGCGCGAAGCTGAACCACATCGACCAGCCCAGATCCGAAAGCATCGAAATCATCACGCGCAGACTGCACCACTGGTTCTGCAAGAACTACCGCAAGTACGTCGGCAAGGAAATGACGATGGATTTCGACCAGCACCAGATGATCGCGCTCATCGCCCCGCGTCTCGTCTGCATCGGCTCCGCCACGGAAGACCACTGGTGCGGACAGCTCGGCGAATGGTGGGCTGCGAAGCTGGCCTCGCCCGCGTGGGAGCTTTACGGCAAGAAAGGACTTGTCGGCGACAGCTGGCCCGTCCCCGAGGCGCCGCAGCAGGGTGGATGCGTGTCGTACCACATCCGTACCGGCCAGCACTTCCTCACGCCCTACGACTGGGGCCGCTACATGGACTTCGCCGACATCCACGGCTGGCAGACGAAAGCCGCCGCGCGTTGATGCGGCCGCCTCATGAACCTGTTCCGCGCATTCTTTCTTTCGCTGGGGCCGCTCTGCGCGGCCCTGGCGTATGCCACGCTGGTCAAACCGCTTGCGCTTCCGCGCAAATGGAACGCATGCCTCGCCGCCGCGCTGCTGGCGTTCTCGCTGAAGTTCACGTGGTTCGCCACGTTCGGCGGGAGCATGTTTCTCCCTGAAATGCCGGAGGGCGCGATCCATGCGCTGTCGGTGCTTTACGATTTCGTGCTCGTGTCCGCCGTCGCGGGCGCCGCGTTTTCCATCGCGACGGCGGCGCTGCGGCGTTGCGGCGGCACCGTCGAGCCGGGCCGTAGGCGGTTCATCGCAGGAGCGTTGTCGTTTGGCGCGGCGGGCGTCGCCGCCAAGGGCGTGCATGACGGCATCCGCCTTCCGGACGTGGTGGACGTGACGCTCTTCTTCCCGGATCTTCCGGCGGCGTTCGACGGATACAGGATTGCGCATCTTTCCGACCTTCACATAAGCGCCGCCGCGCGGGCAGAACGCACCGCCGGCGTGGTGCGGCTCGCGAACGCGCTCAAGCCCGACGCCATAGCGATAACGGGCGACTTCGTGGACGGCGCCGCAGACGTCCGCGCCGCGGACGTTCTTCCGCTCGCCGAGCTTCGCGCGGCGGACGGCGTGTTCGGCTGCACCGGCAACCACGAATACTATTCCGGATACGGCGAATGGCGCAAGGTGTTCCGCGACTGCGGCATACGCATGCTGGAGAACGCCGCGCACGTCGCAAGACGCGGCGCGGACGCGCTCGTCATAGCCGGCGTGAACGATCCCGTCAGCCTCGATTCGGACGCCGCCGCCGCGTGCGCCGGAACGCCGCCCTTCCGCATCCTTCTCGCGCACCGCCCAACCCGGCTCGCCGCGCACGCGGAACTCGGCGTCCGGATGCAGCTTTCCGGGCACACGCACGGCGGGGCCGTCTTCGGCCTCGACAGGCTCGTCGCGCGCGCCAACGAAGGCCACGTCCGCGGCCTCTACCGCGAACACGGACTTCAACTCTACGTGAACGCCGGCACAGGACAATGGGCAGGCTTCCCGACGCGCATCGGCGTGCCGCCGGAAATCACGCACATAACCCTGCGGCGCAGCATGTAATATCGCCAGCGCAGTTGGCGATTTTGCTGCAAAATCGCCAACAAGGCTGGCGATTTGCCATTGACTTGTCCTTCTAGTCTTGCTATAATCTGCGCTGTTTCTGTGGTAAAAAAGAGGAAATCCATGTATATCGCTCGAAAACTCGATGTTGCTTCCGTCGTGAACGCCAAGTCGTGCTTTCTTTTCGGACCTCGCCAGTGCGGAAAGTCTTCTCTTGTGCGAGAGACGATGGCGGATGCACATGTGTTCAACCTTCTTTCCGGCGATACGTTCATGCGGCTTGCCGGCAATCCGAACTACATCGACGAGACATGCCATGACGACCGTCCCGTCGTCATTGACGAAATCCAGAAAATGCCCGCTCTTCTCGACGAAGTGCATCGCCTCATCGAAGAAACGGGAAAACGATTCCTTCTAACGGGCTCCAGCGCAAGAAAACTTCGCAGGGAAGGCGTGAATCTTCTTGGAGGACGTGCGAGGATCCGGAATCTGCATCCTTTCTCCGCCTCCGAACTCGGCGACGCCTTCGACCTCGACCGTGCCATCAACAACGGTCTCGTGCCCGGCATCTGGTTTTCCGACGACCCGGAGGAAGACCTTGCCGGATACATTTCGCTCTATCTTGAACAGGAAATCATGCAAGAGGGAGCGACCAGAAACCTTCCTGTATTCGGCAGATTCCTGGAAGTCGCCGCCTTGTCCAACGGCGAGCAGATAAACTACCAATCCATCGCCTCCGCCGCACAGATTCCGCGCAGCACCGTGCAGGAATACTTTAAAATCCTGAAAGACACCCTTCTCGCCAGCGAAGTTCCGGTATGGCGCAAAGGACGTTCGCGAAAAACAGTCGAGACGGCAAAGTTCTACCTGTTCGATACGGGCGTGGCGCGCCGTCTCTCAGGCCGGAAGGAACTTGTCCGCGGAACACCGGAATACGGTCACGCCTTCGAGAGCTGGGTCATGCACGAAATCGCTTCCTACGCCGACACCTTCCGGCGCGATGCGGAAATCGCATACTGGCGCACACGCACCAACCTCGAAGTCGATTTCGTCGTGAACGGAGAAGTGGCGATCGAGGCCAAGACGACGCGCAGCGCGACAAAAGACGACCTCAAGGGGCTTCGCGCCATTGGCGACGAAGGGACGTTCCGCCACCGCATTCTCGTTGCCGACGAACCCCGTCCGCGTGAAGTGGACGGCGTGGCGATTCTCCCTTGGCGTGAATTCATCTGCCGTCTGTGGTCTGGAGATTTGTTCTAACCGCCATGGCGCGGCGCGTAAAAAGGTAATGTGGCAAAATTTGTGATGGCATCTAGATGCGTAGCGACGGCGCCCTCGCCGTCGCTACGCAATCGCCCTTTATCGACATTACCAAACTTCGGTCAATCCGATATCGCCGCGTGGCGTTTTTTTTGGTATAATGGCGTGCCATGGAGAAAGGCAGAAACACGAAGCGCGGCGGGGCGCCGGTACGCACGACGCTTGTCGGGCGGAGGCACGCATGGACAGGCGCGGACGTGCCGTGGCGCATTGATGACATCGACGACGCGCCCGGCGCGGAAATCACGGTCGAAGCGAAGACGCGCCGGCGGCTTTTCCGCTACCTTTCCGGCGGCGGACTCTCCGTGTTCGGGACGTCCAGCGCGCGCCTGCTCGTCGAACGGCGGCAGACGCGGTTTCTTCGCATTGCGTGCGCGCTGGCTGCGCTGTGGCTATTTTTCTGGATAATCTGACAAAGGAGAAAATCATGAAGAGATTGTTGATTCCGTTGTTTTGCGCGGCCGCCATGGCGTCGGTCCGGGCGCAGGATGCAGCCGACGCGAGGCTGTCGTACCAAGACAGGCAGACGATCAACGAGGTGCCGCGCCTGATGGAGCAGTTCGACGCGCTCGTGAAAAACCAAGAACAGATCGCCGAACGGCTCGTCAAAGTGGAGGGCGGTACCGGCGACGTCGACGCCCTGCGCACCGAAGTGGCTTCCCTGAAGGGCGAAATCGCCGAACTCCGCGCCGCCGTGCGCCGGGACCAGGACGCGATGCGCCGCGAGATCGTGGACGACCTCACGCGCCGCCTCAACGAGATCACGCAGCAGATGCAGCAGAACCAGGCGCAGTCCGTCGCGCAGATCCAGGCGCGCGCCGAGGCCGCGCTGCAGGCCGCCGAGGCCGCCGCGAAGGCCGCGCGCGAACAGGCGGAGTACACGAAGCGCATGGCGGCGCGCCCGCCCGCCCCGGCGCCGTCCGCCGCAACGCGCTCTTCCGGCGCAAAGGCCCCTGCGGCGCCGGCCTACTCCGGTCCCTACTACGAGCACGTGGTGGAGTCGGGACAGACGCTCTCGTTCATCGCCAAGGGCTTCGACACCACTGTCGCCAAGATTCTCGCCGCGAACCCCGGCGTCAACGCCAACTCCCTGCGCGTCGGGCAGAAGCTCATCATCCCGGCGGAAGATTCCGCCGCGGCGAACAAGAAAAGCAAATAGCGGATAGCGCCGATGGACGGTTTCCCCGAAGTGAGGCTGCGGCGGCTTCGCCGCACGGCGGCGCTGCGCGACATGTTCGGCATGGACGCGCCGTCGCCGTCCAAGTTCATCTGGCCCGTGTTCGTCGTGCCGGGCGAGAAACGGCGCGAGCCGATCGCGTCGATGCCGGGCCAGTTCCGCCTTTCCGCCGACGAACTCGTCAAAGAACTTGCGCCGGTCGTGGCGCAGGGCGTCGGGAGCGTGCTGCTTTTCGGGCAGCACGAGGGCGAGGACAAGGACGAATGCGGAACTCCGGCCGCCGACCCGCATGGCGCCGTGCAGCGGGCGATTCCCGTGCTGCGCAAAGCCTATCCAGACCTCGTCATTCTCACGGACGTGTGCCTTTGCGCGTACACGTCGCACGGGCACTGCGGCCCGCACGACGCGGAAGGCGACATCGACAACGACGCCGCCTGCGAGATGCTGGCCCGCGTCGCCGTCAGCCACGCCCGGGCGGGCGCGGACGGCGTTGCGCCGTCAGCCATGATGGACGGCCAGATCGCCGCCATCCGCCGCGCGCTCGACGACGAAGGCTTCAAGAAGACGCTGCTCGTAGCATATTCCACGAAGTTCGCCTCGCAGATGTACGGGCCTTTCCGCGACGCGGAGAACTCCGCGCCGTCGCTCGGCGACCGCCAGGGATACCAGGCATCGTACCGCGACGCCCGTTCGGCGCTGCGGGAATCAGCGTTCGACGAAGCGGAAGGCGCGGACGCGCTCATGGTGAAGCCCGCGCTCTTCTATCTGGACATGATACGTGAAGTGTCACGCCGCTCGCTTCTGCCAGTGATGGCGTACAACGTTTCCGGCGAATACTCTATGATACACGCCGCCGCGGAAAAAGGATACTGCGACCTCTACGCGACGGCGCGCGAATCGCTGTATTCCATATTCCGCGCCGGAGCGACGCAGGTAATCTCATACTGGGCGCCGTTCTACAAAGAGATATTCGGCCGATGACGGCGGTGGCGTCGTTCTGCGCGTTGTGCACGCTGCTCGTCGCCGGGAAGGCGGTGCGCACCGCAGTGCCTTTCCTGCGCAAAGGAGAACTGTTCAATGGAAGAGAAAACCTACCTCGACCCGAAGGAATATCTGCGGGACTGCTGGCGGCTGGCCCGCAAGATATACGACAACGGCTGGCGGCCCGACACGCTGCTCGCGCTCTGGCGCGGCGGCGCCGCGCCGGGCGTCGCGCTGCACGAGTTCTTCAAAGTGAAAGGATTGCCGTTGCGCCACGCGCCCGTCAAATGCTCCAGCTACACTGGAATCGAAACTAGCAACGCGACGGTCGCGTTCGACGAAAACGCGGAACGCGTGTTCGAAACGCTGCGCTCCGGAGAAAAGGTGCTCGTCGTGGACGACGTGTTCGACACGGGCCGGACGGCCGAAGCCGTACACGCCAGGATGAAAGCGCGTGGATGCGATATGCGCCTCGCGTGCGTCTACTGGAAGCCGTCGAAGAACGTCACCAGCCTCGTACCGGACTTCTACGTGCAGAAACTGGAACGCTGGATCGTGTTCCCGCACGAAATAGAGGGTCTTTCGCCCGAAGAAGTCGCCGAAAAAGATCCTGTTCTCGCCGCGCTGCTCAAATGAAAAGGCAAAGGCCTCCGTCCCGAACGGGCGGAGGCCTTTTCAAAGGCATTGACCTTGAACGAGATCATGCGTCCGCCGAATGGCGGCGCGAACGATTGCGGATGCGGGCGTGCGCGGATTTCTTGCGCGCCTTGACGCACGGCTTCTCGAAATAGCGCTGGTCGCGCAGCGTCCTGATGATGCCCTCCTTGTCGAGGATCTTCTTCAACCGCTTGAGTGCGCGCTCGACGGACTCGTTCTTTTTCAGCTTAAGCTGGATTGCCATATACCTTTTTCACCTCCTAACTCATGCTCTCGACCCTTGGAGCGTCGAAAGTCCAAATAGGTTATCATAACGGAGCGCCACATGCAAGCACGAACTGCATGTTTTTTCCGCGCGGGCTACTGGGCGGCGACGCCGGATTTCTCCTGCCGGCACGTAAGCCCCATGAAAAACATCGACAAGAGGCAGGCGGCGATCAGGAGAAGGAACGTCCAACTCCACCCCGCCCTCTGCGCAACCCACCCGATGAGCCAGTTGGCGAGTATGAACGTGCCGAGGAAGTAGCCGAAGAAACCGGTAAGCCCGGCCGCCGTGCCGGCGGCGTTCTTCGGAGCGAGGTCCAGCGCCTGCACGCCGATGAGCATCACCGGGCCGTAGATGAAGAAGCCGATTCCGATGAGGCTGGCGATCACGACGGTCAGATTGTCGATGAAAAGCCAATACAAGACGATGAACACCAGAACGAGCGCCATGAACAGAATGGTCGGCAGCGCGCGCCGCCCCTTGAAGAGCTTGTCCGACATCCATCCGCAGAGCAGCGTTCCCGGAATCGCGGCGAACTCGTACGCGAAATAGGCCCAGCCCGCGCTCTTGAGGTCTATCCCCTTCTCCGTCAGGATGGTCGGCGCCCAATCGAGGCATCCGTAGCGCACCATGTAGACGAATGCGTTGGACAGCGCGATGAACCAGAGGAACTTGTTGTTCAGCACGTGCTTGAAGAATATCTCCTTCGTCGAAAGCGTCTCTTCCTGCTTCGCGGAGTAGTTCTTCGGATAGTCGTTGCGCCATTCCTCGATGGACTGCAGACCGCACGACTGCGGCGTGTCGCGCAGCAGAACATATGCGAGAAGAGCGATGAACAGCGCCGTCGCCGCCGGAAACGCGAAGGTGCCGACGAGGAAGTACAGTTCTTTATGTCCGCCGTAAAGCCAACTTCCGAACCATGCCGCGCCGTAGGTCGCCATCGGCCCGACGAGCGCGCCGCCCACGTTGTGCGCGCAATTCCACACGCTCATCATCGTGCCACGCTCGTTCTGCGAGAACCAGTGCGTCATAACGCGCCCGCACGGCGGCCAGCCCATGCCGTTGAACCAGCCCACGAGACTGTTCAGCACGCCCATCACGAGTATGGCGAGAGCCTTGCGTTCCGCGCCGATCGCCTGTATGGGAACGATCATGAAGCACATCGAGATCGCGGTCAGGACAAGTCCGAGCGGAAGGAACGCGCGTGCGTTGGAGCGGTCGCTCACGCTGCCCATGAGGAACTTGGAAAGCGCATACGCCGCCGCGTTCAATCCGAGCACGAAACCGAGTTCCGTCTTGTCGAACCCAAGCGGCTCCATGGCGGGAATCGCCATGGAGAGATTCTTGCGCACGAGGTAGAAGCCGGCATATCCGATGAACGCGCCGAGGAACACCTGCCAGCGCATGCGCCTGTATCTTGCGTCGGCCTCGGGACCGGTCTGCGCCGGCTTGTATTCCGGCTGTCTCAGAAACGCCATCATGATTGCCGCCTCCCCGCTTTCATGTCAATTCAATGCGCAAGCGCCTTACGCACGGCCTCGCCGAACGCCTTCGCCATGGACATCATGCCCCAGTCGTTCGGATGGCAGGTATCGACCGTGCCCTCGAAGTCGCCAGTGAACATCTTGTCCTTCGGAAGATACACGAGGTTCTTCCATCCCTCCGCGACGAGCTTCTCGTAAAGGGCGCGGATGAATCTGTCCTGGCTGTTCGGCGGTCTGCAGAACACGTCGCAGCGCTCGGCCATCACGATTGGCACGCCCGG
>JAFPNP010000186.1 GCA_017411125.1 Kiritimatiellia bacterium | reverse complement strand
GCCGCCATGCGGTCTGCGGTAACGGCGCGGAGTATATCACAACCTCTGCCGTTTGCATAGGGGCAAAATGAAATAATTTCAAGGCGTGTCGCCGGCGCGGGACTTGACAGGCAGGGCGAACATATGATATACTGATTACTTGACTTTTCGGCGTATAATGGAATTATAGTCTGGAGCAGAGATGGCCGTCAAGAACAGTGCAAAGAAAAAAGCAGCCGGTCCGGCAAAGGCGGCGAAAGGCGCAGCCGGCGGCAAGGCCAAGACCGGCAAGGCAGCGAAGGTTTCGCGGCGCCGGGCGGACGACGACGGTTTCGGCATGTCGTCCGCTTCGGCGTACCCGGAGGACGACATGAAGTTCGGCGGCGCGCGGCGCGGCGAGGACGACGCGCCCTACCAGCGCGACGAGGACGACGAGGCTTCCGTTTTCGCGTCCGGCGCGGATTCCGACCTTGACGAAGACGTGCGCGACCTCGACCTCGAGGCCGTCGCCGAGGCGGCGAAGTTCGACGACCACGCGCCGGCGGACGACGCGGACATGCCCGACGCCGACGCGATCGACGACGCGATCGAAGGCCTCGACGAGGTCATGCCGTTGTCGGCCGCCGGATACGGCGACGACTTCGACGCGGAAGACCCGATGGCGATGTCGGAATTTCAGTCCCACAGCGTGCTCGGAGCGGAAGAGCGCAACGCCGTCATACAGGAGGTCAAGCAACGCGCCGAGAAGAACGGCGGCTACGTCACCTACGACGAGCTGAACCAGATCGTGCCGGACACCGTCCAGGACGAGTCCACCACCGACGAATACCTGCAGATTCTCCAGGCGCTGAACGTGGACGTAATCCGCGCCGAAGACGTGGACGCCTACCGCGCCAACAAGGACAAACTTGGCGACAGCCGCCTGCACGGCCAGCGCGTGCAGGAGATGTTCGACGACCCGATCAGGATGTACCTGCACCAGATGGGGCAGGTGCCGCTGCTCTCCCGCGAGCAGGAAGTGGACATCTGCATGCGCATCGAAGAGAGCGAGGCCAAGACGAAGGACATCTTCAACCGCTTCGCGTTCACGCCCGGCCTGTACATGAGGCTGCTGGACAAACTCGAAGGGATGCAGGAACGCTTCGACCGCGTGGTGACCGACAGGTTCGACGAGAACCGCGACGCCTACATGGACCAGCTCCCCGCGTTCCGCAAGGCGCTCGCGGAAGTGTCGCGCAGGATGTCCGACGCGTCCGCCAGACTCGCCGAAATGCTGCGGAACCGCAAGAACGCCACGCCCGCCCAGCTGCGCGGCGCCGAAAAGGCCGTGCAGAACGCGCGCGACGCGCTGCGCAAGGTGTTCGAGGACCTCAACTTCAAGCAGAAGGTGCTCGAGACGCTCTGCCTCGAGGCCGACGAGACGATATACCTGCCCTACAAGGCGCAGCTCAAGCGCAAGACCACGCTTCTTGCGCAGCACGCGTCCAAGCGGCGCGACGCGGAGCTGGCGGACGTCCGGGCGAAGCTCGAAAAGTACGAGGCGATGTTCGGGATGTCGCCGGAAGAGTTCCTCTCGCTGTTCGGCGAGATGATGACGGTGCTTCGCAGCGGGCAGGAGGCGCGCACGAAGATGGTGGAGGCGAACCTGCGCCTCGTGATTTCCATCGTCAAGAAGTACATGAACCGCGGGCTCTCCTTCCTCGACCTCATCCAGGAGGGCAACACCGGCCTGATGAAGGCCGTGGAGAAGTTCGAGTACAAGCGCGGCTACAAGTTCTCCACCTACGCGACGTGGTGGATCCGCCAGGCGGCGACACGCGCCATCGCCGACCAGGCCCGCACGATACGCATCCCGGTGCACATGATCGAGACGATCAACAAGCTCATGCGCGTGCAGAAGAAGCTGATCCAGCGGCTCGGGCGCGAGCCGACCGAGGCGGAGCTCTCCCTCGAAATGGAGATGAAGCCCGACCAGGTCCGCGCCGTCTACCGCATGGCGCAGCAGCCCATTTCCCTGCAAAGCAAAGTCGGCGACAGCGACGACGCCAAGTACGGCGACTTCATCCCCGACACCTCCGCCGAGAACCCCTCCGAGCAGACCGCATACGCCATGCTCAAGGAACGGCTCCAGGAAATCCTCGTGACGCTCACGGACCGCGAGCGCCAGGTGCTGGACTACCGTTTCGGACTCACCGACGGCTTCTCCAGAACGCTGGAGGAGGTTGGCAAGCAGTTCAACGTCACGCGCGAGCGCATCCGCCAGATCGAGGCGAAGGCGCTGCGCAAGCTGCGCCACCCCTCGCGCCTGAAGAAGCTCGACGGATTCCTCGCCGGCTGAGGCGAAGCAGGGAAAGAGAAGAGAACCAAGAAAGAACGAACGAAAAAGAAAGAGAGACCATAGTAAAATGAGTTCAACGATGCTGTTCGCCGCGGGCGCTTTCGCCGCCCAGGCGTGTACGCCGTGCGCAAAGGGCGGATGCTGCCCGCCGCACGCGATAGCGGCCATGGCCGGGGCCCTCGTGGCCGGATATCTGATAGGACGTTTCACAGGCCGCCGCAAGGCCGCGAAAGAGGCCGCCGGCAGGGCGCAGCAGCCCAAGCCGCAGAAGAAGCAGCCCCTGCCGCGCCGCGAGCCGCGCACCGATGCGCCCCGCCCCGCGATTCCGGCGGGCAGCGTGGAGCTGTACGTGGGCAACCTGAGCTACGACATGACGGAAGACCTGCTCCGCAAGGAGTTCGAGGCGTTCGGCAAGGTCGATTCCGTCCGCGTCGTCACCAACCGGTACAACAACAAGTCCAAGGGCTTCGCGTTCGTCGTCATGCCCAACCGCGACGAGGCCGAAAAGGCCATCGCGGGAACGAACGACAAGGAAGTGATGGGGCGCGCGATGCGCGTGAACGAAGCGCAGAACACGCGCAAGGAACAGGCCTGACACGGATGAACCACCTCTTCCTCTACGGACCGCCCGGCAGCGGCAAGTCTACCGTGGGCCGTCTGCTGGCCGCCCGGCTCGGCCTTCCGTTCGCGGATCTCGACGCCTTGATAGTCGAGGCCGACGGGCGGCAGATTCCGCAGATTTTCGCGGAGGAGGGAGAGGCCGGTTTCCGCGCCCGCGAAAAGCAGGCGCTCAAGGACGTCTGCGCCATGCCGCGCCGCGTCGTTGCGCTCGGCGGAGGCGCCCTTCTCGATCCTGAATGCCGCGCCGTCGCGGAGGCGGGCGGCACGGTGGCGTGCTTCGAATGCACGTTCGAGGCGCTGTGCAGGCGGATCGACAACGCGCCGGGAGCG
>JAFPNP010000185.1 GCA_017411125.1 Kiritimatiellia bacterium | reverse complement strand
GTCCCCGTCCGCGCCTTCGGTCCGGGCGCGGAGCTTTTCGAGGGAATGCTCGACAACACAGACGTGGCCAAGCGTCTTGCGCAACTGTTGGATGTCTCGCTGGGGAATTGAAAGCTTGAAACTGCGCCTACATATTCTCGCGCTGTTCGCGATCGCCGCTCCGGCTGCGTTCGGAGCTGCCGCCGTGTCGGCGCAGGCGGCCTCCAACGAACTGGAGATTGCGAGGCGCGCGCTCGGAGACGAAAACTGGTACACGGCGGAGCGTCGCGCCGGAATCGCGTCCTCGCTTCCCGGACTGCGCGACGAGGCCCGGCTCGTACAGCTCGAGGCGCTTGCCCGTTCACGGCGCGTCGCGGAAATTCCGTCTCGTCTTGAATCGTGGGGCAATCCGGCTGGCGAACCGTTTCGGTACTGGCGGGCGTTTGCGCTGGCGGAGACCGGAAAGCGCGACGAGGCCCGCGCGCTGCTTAAGGCAAAGTTCGCCGAGCCGGCGTTCGCATTGCTTGCGGAACGCCTGGCGGCGCGGATCGAGCGTGAGGCTGGAAACACGGACGCGGCGTGCGCGCATTTCGCGGCGGCGGCGGCGATGCTTCCGTCTAACGCCGTGGCGCGGACGGACAATGCGGTAGAATGGGCGAGAGCCCGGCTGGCGTCAGGCGATTCCAAGGGCGCGTTGGCAGTGCTGGAAAAGGAAGGCGCGGTCGAGGCAAAGGGACGGGCCGGAGACGCAGCGCGTTTGTTCGCGGCGGAGATAGCGTTCGGGGACGGGGACGCAAAGACTGCGCGTAAACTGCGCGAGCGCATCTTGTCCGCCGGCGCCGGCGCCGACGAGGAGGCTTTTGTGCGCGCCTCGCTCGCCATTGCGGACGAGGAATGGCGTTCGGGCGCGACAAACGCGGCGCTCGTCCACGCGTCTAACGCCGTGGCGCGCGCCGCGCGGCGGGATTTGAAGTCCGCTGCCGGATTCGGTCTTGGCTTTATGGAGCTTGCCGTGCCGTCTCTCCGCACGAACGGCATGGCGCGCGTCAACGAAACCGTGCGCGCGGCGCCGGATGCGCCCGGCGCCGCAGACGCGCTGATGCGCCTTGCAGGCGCGTTGCTCGACGGAGGCGATGCAGCGGAGGCTTTGAAAGCCTATGACCTGTTTCTCCAGGCTTATCCTTCGCAATTGCACAAGGTGCGCGCCTTGGAAGGGCGGGGGCTGGCGTTGGCGGCGCTGGGGCGTTCGACCGAGGCGGTAGGGGCTTTTGCGCGCGCTGCCCAGATTGCGACAAATACGGAGGAGCGGGCGCGCTGCCAGTTCCGCCAGGGCGACGCGCTGCTCGCGTCCGGACGCTTTCAGGAGGCGGCCAATGCATACGGCGCGGTGCGCGGCACGAATCTCGCCGCGTTTGCGCAGTTTCAGGTGGCCGACGCCCTGTCGCGGGCGGGAAAGCACGTCGAGGCCGCCGCGCAGTTCAGGAAGGTCATGCGCGGCGGAGGGCGGTACGCGGTGGAGGCGGGGCTGCGCCTGGCGTCGGGCGCAACTGCATCTGGCCGCACGGAAACGGCCCTTGAGGTGTACAACCGTCTTCTCGGCAGTGCCGTCGGCGGCAAGTCGAAGTCCCTGCCGGAGTTGACGCGCGAGCAGCGGGCGCGCGCCCTGGAGGGAAGAGGGCGGGCGAACTATTTGGCGTACAGGTTCGAGGATGCCGAACGGGATTTCGCGGAGGTGGTGAAGCTGGATGCTGCGCGCGCCGGACGGATGCGGTTCTTCTGTTCGCTGTGCAGATACGGCGCCGGGCGGGACGACGAGGCGTACCAGTCCGCGAAAAAGCTTTTCGGCGAGACGGAGGATCCGTCCTTGAAGGCCGATCTCATGCTCTGGCTCGCGAAGTTCGACTTCGCGAAAAGAGACTACTCCGCCGCGTTTGCGGCGTTCGAGGCGTGTGCCACGAACGCCCACTTGTCCGCAGGACGCCGTCTCGACGCGCTCGTGCGCGCTGCGCGGTGCGCGGCGGCGCAGTCCGACTACGGCAAGATAATCGAGATCGTCTCTCGCGTCCTTTCCGATCCGGCGGCGGTTGCCGCGATGGGGAAGAAGAAGGATTCTCCCGAGACGCGGATCGTCGCCGAGGCGCTCATGCTGCAAGGCGAAGCGCTCGTGGACCTCGCCCGCTTCGACGAGGCGGTGCTGGTGCTTGAACGCGCCTCCGCCCTGCCGGTCCCTGACGACATGCGCCGCCGCATGGCCATTCTCAAGGCGGATTGCCAGTTCGCGCGCGGCGCGGACAATTCCGCGTTCTACCGCAAGGCGGCGGACGAATACAAGGCTGTCCAGCAAGACGCCGACGCGTCGCCGTCGATGCGCCTTGCGGCATCCTTCAAACTGGCCCGCGCGCTCGAGAAGCAGCACAGCTACGACGACGCCTACGACCAGTATTACGCGAACGTGGTGATGGCTTACGTCGACGGCGTGCGCGCCAAGGGAATATTGTTCGACGGCGACGCGCGCGCGTTTTTCGCGCGCGCGGCATTCATACTTGCCGACGCGAACGAAGCGTCCGGGAAGCTGCGCCAGGCGGAGCGCGTCCTGCGCTACGTCGTGGACGCGCACGTTCCGGCGGCGGAAGAGGCGCGGAGGCGCATGGCGCGACTGAAAAAGGAGGGCGGATTCAAATGAGCGTTTGGACAATGCTTGGCGGCCCGGTGTTCTGGATGCTGGTCGCTCTGGGAGCGGCGGGAGGCCTGGTTTTCCTCAACCGGCTCGTCTGGATACGGCGGGCTCAGATCGACTATGCGGACTTCCTGCGTGGCGTGGGCAATGTATTGGAGCAGAACAACCCCGACGAGGCCATTGCGCTCTGCGACGAGACGCCGGCGCCCGTCGCGCGAATCGTTGCGGCTGCGATCCGGCACCGCGCCAGTTCCGCGCGCATACTCCGCGACATCGTGGATTCTGCCGGCCGCGCGGAGGTGGGCCGTTTCGAGCGCAGGCTCGCGACGCTTGCCATAATCGCCCAGTCTGCCCCGCTGCTCGGGCTTCTCGGCACGGTGACCGGGATGATGAAGGTCGTGCTTTCCGTGAACGGCGAGGCGCTGGTGACGCGGGTAGACCTGGTCGGCGGCGCTATGCAGGCTCTTGGCGCGACGGCAGCGGGCATCGCCGTGGCGGTTTGCGTGCAGGTGATGTACAGCGTGCTGCGCGTTCGCTTCGACCGCCTGACCGCGGACCTGGAGGCGGCGGCAAGCGAAATACTCGGAATGCTCGCCGCGAACAGGGAGACTGCCGCATGACGGAACGCGCATGGCATTGGAAGCCCGCACGCCCCGAGGGCATATGGCGGCACGGCGCAGGTTGGGCCCGGCCTGTCGTCGCAGCGGCGCCGTGGATCGCCATCGTGCTGCTGCTCGTGATGTTCTGGACAATCGGAAATCGCCTTGCGGCGGCTCCCGGCGTAATGTTCGACCTGCCGGACTCCGTCGGGGGACAGGGCGTAGCGCCAACGTTCACAATGCTCGCAATGCCGAACGCCAGCTCGGGCGAATCTGGCGGTACGCTCGTGTTTTTCGACGACGCGCGGTACGAAATCGGCGACCCGCAGTCCGCCGCGCAGCTCGGCGGCCAGATCGTGCGCCACGTGCAGGAGAACGCTCCGTCGGCGACGATGCTGCTGCTTGCGGACAAGCGGGTGCCGACCGGCGACCTGCTTCGTCTCGTCGGCCTGGCGCGCGGCGCGGGAATAGGTCACGTCCAGATTGCGGAGAAACGGGAATGACCGGACTCCTCCATGATTGGTGGCCGGTCGCGGCCGTGGCGCTTTTTGTCGCCGTGCCCTTCATGCAGCTTCCCCGCAATGTAGCCTTGCCGCCATCGGACAGCGGCAGCTCCAAGGCTTTCGCTTCGTTCATCGAACTGGACGACGCCGCATACGCCACGGCGCTGCAACACGCCCGCACATCGTGGCAGATGCGCGCCAGGACGCAGCTCGCCGGCGGCGAGAGCCGCACCACCGCGTTCGATTTCGACGAACCGGCGCCGGCGCCGCTGTCGCTTGGGCGGGAGCCGTATGCTCCGGTCGGCGGCCCCGCCCGGAGGAGTGCGCGTCTCCACGCGCCGCGCCATCCGCTTCTTCTTCCGCCTACGCTGGCGAAGTCTGGCACGGAGGGGCTTGCCGAGGCCGCCGTCGCCGTCCCGCGCGACGCAGATCTGCTCGCGCTTCCGGATTCGCTTTTGGAAACAACAAAGGAACAGACAAGATGATGACAGAACAGGAGATACTCAAGACCTTCTCGGACACGGGCGCGCTTCTCGAAGGACATTTCGAACTGCGCTCCAAGCTGCATTCCGACCGCTACTTCCAGTGCGCCAACGTGCTGCGATTTCCGCGCATCGCGGCCCGGCTCTGCGACGAGCTCGTGGCGAAGATGAAGGCGGGATGCGACATCGGGCGCATCGACGGCGTCATATCGCCTGCCGTCGGCGGCATTCTCGTGGGGCACGAAGTGGCCCGCGCCCTCGACGTGCAGTGCGTTTTCGCCGAGAAAGTGCAGGCGGGCGACGAGGTGGACGCGGCGGGAAAGCCCGTCACCAAGCTCGCGATGCGCCGTTTCTCGCTCAAGCCCGGCGAACGCTACGTGGTCGCGGAAGACGTAGTGACGAAAGGCGGGCGGGTGCAGGAGACCATCGATCTCGTGAAAGCGGCCGGCGCGGAGGTGGCCGCCGTCGTGCTGCTAGTGGATCGCTCCAAGGGCAGCGTGAAGTTCGGCGACATACCGATGTTCTCGCTTGTGCAGATCCAGCCGACGACGTGGGAGCCTGCGGCCTGCCCGCTGTGCGCGGCCGGAGGCCGTCCGGTGCATCCCGGTTCGTGAGGTGAAGAAATGATCGACGCGCTCGCCTCCCATCTGGACGCAATCGCCGCCCTCGCTCCGACATGGGGCTATGTGTTCATCTTCGCCTTCATGGCGATAGAGAGTTCGTTCATTCCGTTTCCGAGCGAGATCGTTATGATTCCCGCCGGTTTTCTGGCCGCGCGCGGCGAGCTGACCCTCCGCGCGCCCGTGCCGGACCTTGTGCTGGCCACGGCGGTCGGAATCGCCGGTTCCCTTGCGGGCGCGTATTTCAACTACTTCCTCTCGATACGGCTGGGCGAACCGTTCCTTAGAAAGTACGGGCGATGGTTCTTCGTAAAGCCAGAAGCCCTCGACCGCGCCTGCGAAGTATTCAACCGCTACGGCGGCGCCACTACGTTCGTGTGCAGGCTGATTCCCGTGATACGCCAGCTCATATCGATTCCGGCGGGGCTTTCGCACATGCCGCTGGGCAGGTTCACGTTCTTCACGGGGCTCGGCGCCGGAATCTGGACCGCGATTCTTTCCGCCGCAGGATACTGGTTCGGACGTTCCGCCGGCGACATCACGTATCTCGACCTCGTCCACAAGGGCAAGGCTCTGATCGACGCGCATCTCGTGTGGATCGTTCTGGGGGCGCTTGCGCTCGGAATAAGCTACGTCGCCGTGTCGAAACTGGTCATGCGCCGCCGCCGCTGACGCGGCGGCATCATCATTCGTAGCGCAGGCAGTCTATCGGGTTGAGACGGCTCGCCCGCCAGGCGGGATAGAATCCGAAGAACATTCCGACGAACGAAGAGAAGAGGAACGCCCCTGCGGCCGAGGACGGCTCGACCATTATAGGCCAGCCTTGAAGTCCGCCGATGGCCTGCGCCCCCGCGACGCCCAGCGCGACGCCTATCGCCCCGCCGAGCGTGGAAAGCACCACGGCCTCCAGGATGAACTGCCCGAGAATGTTCGCCGGCGTGGCGCCTATGGCCATGCGAAGACCGATTTCTCGTATGCGCTCCGTCACCGAGACGAGCATTATGTTCATTATGCCGATGCCGCCGACGAGCAGCGAAATGGCGGCCACCGCCGCAAGAAGCACCGTCATCGTGCTCGAGACGGCGCTCATGGTGGACGTTATCTCCGCCATGTCGATGATGCGGAAGTCGTCGTACACGTCGTCGGCCAGCCTGTGCCGCTGGCGGAGCAGGAGCGCGATTTCCCTTTTCGCCTCCTCCAGCTGGTCCATCGAGTAGAGCGAGAGCTTGAGCTGGCGGACGTTGTCCGGGAACGCCGACGCCTGCAGCACGCGCTTGACCGTCGTGTACGGGGCGAGCACCGCGTCGTCCTGGTCCTGCCCGAAGCCGCCTACGCCCTTGACGCCCATGACGCCTTTGACCTTGAACGGCATGTTGCCGATGCGCAGCGTGCGCCCGACCGGATCGTCGTTCGGAAAGAGGTTGTTCGCCACGGTGCGCCCTATCAGGCACACGCGGGCGCACTGCCGCTGCTCCATTTCGTCGAAGAACGAGCCTTCCGCCACCTCCCAGTTGCGTATCGTGCTGAACTCGGTGGAGCAGCCGTAGATCGTCGTGTTCCAGTTTTTCTCCGCATAGACGACCTGCATCTGCGTGCGGACTTCCGGCGAGACGGCCTGCACGAGGTGGGCGAGTTCGTGGCGTATGGCGTTGCCGTCCGAGGCGGTGAGGCTCTGCCCCTCGCCCGCGGCCCCGCGCACTCCGGCGGCGGCGTGGCGCTGCTCGGAGAATATCATCACCATGTTGTTGCCCATCTTCGAGATTTCGGCGACCATGTTGAGAGACGCGCCCTTGCCTATCGCGAGCACGACGATGACCGCCGCGATTCCGAAGATGATGCCGAGCATCGTCAGGGCGCTGCGCGTCTTGTTGCGCCAGATGGCGCGCACGGCCACGCGGAATATCATGAACACGTTCATGCGCCGCCTCCAACTCCGTCGTCCTTGACGAGATGCCCGTCGCGCATCACGAGATGGCGTTTCGCGTATGCGGCGATGTCGTCTTCGTGCGTGACCATGATGATGGTTATCCCCTCGTTGGAGAGTTCGGTGAAGAGGTTCATTATCTCGATGGAGCTTTTTGTGTCGAGGTTGCCGGTGGGTTCGTCGGCGAAAAGGACGGGCGGTTCGTTCATGAGGGCGCGGGCGATCGCCACGCGCTGCTGCTGCCCGCCGGAAAGCTGCGCCGGCGTGTGGGTGGAGCGTCCGCCGAGCCCCACGCGCTTGAGCAGCTCCAGCGCCCGCGCGCGCCGCGCGGCGCGTCCGAGGCGCCCCAGGTAGAAATCGGGAAGCTCCACGTTCTCGATCGCGCTCGTGCGGGCGAGAAGGTTGAAGTTCTGGAACACGAAGCCGAGCTTCCTGTTGCGGATTCCGGCCAGTTCGGTGCGCGAGCGCCGGGCGACTTCGATGCCGTCGAGAAGGTAGCTGCCGCTCGTAGGCGTGTCGAGGCATCCGAGAATGTTCAGCATCGTGGACTTGCCGCTGCCGGACGCGCCCATGATGGCCACGAACTCGCCGTTCTCGATGGTGAGCGAAACCCCGTCGAGCGCGGCCACGGGCTCTTCGCCAAGCGCGTATATCTTCCGCAGGTCGCGTATCTCTATGAGATGTTCCATCGCTATTTCGCGGGCGGCTGCGCCGGCGCGGCCTTGGCGCTGTTCTTCTTTCCGTGCGCCGGACGCTTCGGCATGAACGGGTTCTTCGGGCCTGCGGCGCCGGCGGGAAGGGCGGGCTGCACGCCAAGCACGGCTTCGCGGCCTTCGAAAGCCGCGTCGCACTTGATTTCCGTGAACGTGCCGTCGGAAAGGCCGGTCTTCACTTCAACGGCCTCAGGCTCGCCGTCGTCGCCGAGCAGCCACATGGTCCTCGTGCCGTCCTTGCGTTTCGCCGCGCGGGGCGCGTCGCCGTCGGCGTTACGCGCGGCCGGGCGGTACCGGAACGCTGCGGACGTCACGGCCAGCGTGTTGCGCGACTCGGCTATGTGTATGGAAATGTTCGCCGTCATTCCCGGAAACAGCTTGCCGGACGGATTGTCCGCTTCGATGATGACCGGGTACGTCACGACGGAACTGGTGGTCGTCGATGCCATGCGCACCTGCGTGACGACGCCCTTGAACGTGACGCCGGGATAAGAGTCTACGCCGAACGAGACGGCCTGCCGCTCGCGGACGTTGCCGATATCCGCCTCCGGCACGGTCGCCTCCACCTGTATGCGCCGCAGATCGGTGGCGATCTTGAGCAGCGGCACGGCGTTCATGGACGAGACGACCGTCTGCCCCTCGTCCACGGACCGCGTGATCACGACGCCGTTCACAGGCGACACGATCGTGCAGTAGCCGAGGTTGGCCTTCGCCTGGCTCACGCTTGCCTCGCTCTTCTCCACGCTCGCTTTCGCGGCGGCAAGCGACGCCAAGGCAGTGTCTCGCGCTTCGAGCGCGGAGTCGTAGTCCGCCACCGGCGCCATCTCGCGCTTGGATAGCTTCTCCTTGCGCACGAGCGTCTTTTCGGCAAGGACGAGCTGCGCCTCGCATTTCTTCACGTTGGCCTGGTTGGCGTGCAGTTCGCCTAGGGCGCTTTTGTAGTTGGCCTCGTAAACGAGTGGATCGATTAGAGCCACGACCTGTCCGTTGGT
>JAFPNP010000184.1 GCA_017411125.1 Kiritimatiellia bacterium | reverse complement strand
GCAGGACGGGAGGTATGGCGCAAGCATCGACGCCGGCGCCGCAAACTTGCCGGCGGGCACGCTCCAGGATCTTCTGCCCACTGCGGCGAAGCCGGAACGCTTCTCCGTATACGGCGGCAAATGGACGTTCGCAAAACCCGCGCCGGTCAAGTACAAAAAAACGAAGGACAAGACCACCGGGGCAATATCGTATCAACTGCAAGGCACGAATGATACGGTCAATGCAAACCTTTCCGCGATGAAGCTCACCTACACCTACAAAACGGGAGTGTTCAAAGGTTCGTTCAAGGCCTATTCTCTGATGAATTCCAAACTGAAAAAGCATACCGCAAAAATCTCCGGCTTCATAGTGGACAGCGTAGGATACGGCACTGCGACAATCAACAAAACGACGACCTTCCCTGTATCCATTTCTGCCTTGCAAAACGAGGACAACAAATGACTTCCAGACGAATGATTGCCACGCTAGCCGCCGTGCTGGCAGTGTCTGTAACGATCGCCGTGCTTATGCTTCTGCACAAAAGCCAAACGAACGAAGGCAACATTCCCTCCGACGTCACGGTACTTTCCGAAACCACCGCGCCGAAACAGGCCAAGACGAAAAACGCCGCGCCGTCCAACGCCGCCAGAAAACGCCTTTTGTCCAAACACGGGCGAAACAGCGTCCGGAGCGGCTATGCGGACGCATCCGATGAATTCGACGACGACGAGCGGACCGATCTTCCGCCCGAGGACAGGCAACTTCTAAAGTCAATCGAACAGGCAAGGGACGATGAAAACCTAGAACAGATAGTCAAGTTGATTCCCGGAGCATCCGCCTCGACGAACACGGAAATACGTGCAGAACTCGTAGACGCCCTGAGCGAATTCGGCACCTCCGGGATGAACCACCTGCTTCCCTTCATGGCAGACCCCGACGACGACGTGCGGCAAAACGCACTGGACAGCTGGACTTCCACTTTGGGCGAAATCAAAGACGAGAAGATCCGCGCCAAGTTGATAACAGCCGTCATGCAGGTGCTGGACGACGAGGACGCACTTGAATCGATGACCATGGAACTTACGGATATGGACGAGAAGATCGCAATCCAGACGCTTGTGGACGTCATCGAGGGCGGAAAGGCCAGTCCAAAGGCCGTCGCAGCCGCCCGTGAGCAATACGAATTCGTGACCGGCGACGAATACACGACCATTGAATCCGCAGACCAATGGTTGACGGAAAACTACGAGCCTAAAGACGACAAGGACGGCGCCGCCGACAAGTAAAGGCGATTGGATGTTCACGCAAGGCAGGATAAGAGTTGTCGCGCTGGGAACTGCAGATGCCGCAAGCATTGCTTTCTCGTGGGCGGCGGCCGTCTTGGCGTACCGGGCGTTTGGCGGCCGGTACGATCCGGCTGTCTATCTCGCTTTCTGGCCAGTGATTCCCGCATTCCTCGTGATAAACGCAGCCCTTGGCGCATACCATGGAAGCTGGGCGTACCCGGCTGCGCCTCTTCCGCCCGTGGAAGAGATGAGGCGTCTTTTCCTGTCGTCCCTGATAGTCCATCTGGCCGTCGTCGCTTTCCTCGCGATGCTGTTCCAGACGACAGTAGGGTATTCCCGCCTCGCTATCGCGGCGGCCGGCGTGCTGACCGCCGTGCTTACGCAATCGTTCCGCAACTGGGCGCGACGTGCGCTTTTCAAGCTGGGCATAGGACAGATACCGGTGTTCCTGGCCGGCGCCGGGGAGGTCGGCAGACGTCTCGCGGCAATCCTGCGCACCGATGCCTATACAGGCTTCCGCATAGCCGGATATTTCTCAGGTTCGGAGGGTAAGAGCATTGAACTTGACGACGCCGGCATACCGCACCTCGGCTCGCTCAAGAACATTGTTCCGGAGGCGAAGAGGCGCGACGTCAAGATTCTGCTCGCCTGCCAGGACGAACGCCTTTTCCGCTGCCAGATGAAAGAGTTCTCGTCGTGGTTCACGTACATCGAGTTTCTTCCCACCGCAAACGCATTTCCCGTGTTCGGTTCCAAAGCCGTCGCATTCGACGGTCTCGGCGGACTCGAGATGGTGAACCAGGCGCGCAAACGCGCCCTGCGCATCCAGAAACGGGCGCTTGACAGCATCCTTGCCGCCATCGCGTTCGTGGCGGCGTTGCCGTTCTTCGTCGTACTGCCGGTTCTCGTCAAGCTCACCAGCCGCGGCCCGGTGTTCTACAGGCAGAAACGTCTCGGCATCCGAGGCAGACCGTTCCGCGTATGGAAGTTCAGGTCGATGTACGCCGACGCCGACGAGCGGCTGAAGCGGCTCATCGCCGAAGATCTGGCCGCCGCGAAAGAATGGGCCAGCCGCTTCAAGCTTTCGGACGACCCGCGCGTGACGCCGCTCGGCCGCTTTCTGCGCCGCACGTCCCTCGACGAGCTGCCGCAGCTTTTCAACGTGCTGCGCGGCGAAATGGCCCTCATCGGGCCTCGCCCGATCGTCGACGACGAAGTAAAGTACTACGGCGCTTCATACGAAACCTTCGCCTCCGTGCTTCCCGGCGTCACCGGGCTTTGGCAGGTGTCCGGCCGCAGCGACACCGACTACGAACGGCGCGTCGCGCTGGACACCTACTACGTCCTCAACTGGTCGCCGTGGATGGATCTTTGGATACTCCTCCGCACCGCCATCGCCGTCGCGCTCATGCGCGGCGCAAGATGAACGGCGCAGAGTTCCCCCCTTCCGTCAGGCCATGGCCGCCGCCAGCGCGTTGCCGAAAGCGGAACACGACACCTCCGTCGCACCCTCCATCTGGCGCGCGAAGTCGTAGGTGACCATCTTCGCCGCAATCACTTTGTCCATGGCGGCGATGATCTTGTCGGCGGCCTCCGTCCAGCCCATGTAGCGCAGCATCATCTCGCCGGATAGTATGAGCGAACCGGGATTCACCTTGTCCAGGTTCGCGTACTTTGGCGCGGTGCCGTGCGTGGCTTCGAACACGGCCACTCCCGTCTGGTAGTTGATGTTCGCGCCGGGCGCGATGCCGATGCCCCCGACCGTCGCTGCGAGCGCGTCCGAAACGTAGTCGCCGTTGAGGTTGAGCGTGGCGATCACGTCGTACTCGGCGGGGCGCGTGAGAATCTGCTGGAGGAATGCATCGCAGATGCAGTCCTTGACCGTGATTGTCCGCCCGGTGCGCGGGTTCTTGAACTCGCACCAAGGTCCGTCGCCCACGGGCGTCGCGCCGTAGTCGCGCCTTGCGAGGGCGTAGCCCCAGTCGCGGAATGCGCCCTCGGTAAACTTCTGGATGTTGCCCTTGTGGACGAGCGTGACGGACTTCCTGTCGTTCGCAACGGCGTAGTCGAGCGCGGCCTTCACAAGACGCTCCGTCCCCTCCTTCGATACGGGCTTGATTCCGATAGAAGACGTTTCCGGAAAGCGGATCTTCTTCACTCCCATCTCTCCGACAAGGAAACGCTTCACTTTGTCGGCCTCGGGCGTACCGGCCATCCACTCGATGCCGGCGTATATGTCCTCGGTATTCTCGCGGAAGATCACCATGTCGGTCAAGTCCGGACGCTTCACCGGCGACGGCACGCCCTTGAACCACCGCACGGGCCTGAGGCACACGTACAGATCGAGCTGCTGGCGCATCGCCACGTTTATCGAACGTATGCCGCCGCCTACGGGCGTGGTGAGCGGCCCCTTGATCGAAACGAGATACTCGCGGCAGGCGTCGAGCGTCTCCTGCGGAAGCCAAGTGTTCGGGCCGAACACCGCATTCGCTTTCTCGCCGGCGTACACTTCCTTCCATTCGATCCTGCGCGAATCGCCGTATGCGGCCTTTACGGCCGCGTTCCACACGGTCATGGCCGCGCGCGTTATGTCCGGGCCGGTGCCGTCGCCCTCGATGAATGGAATGACCGGGCAGTCGGGCACCGCGAGGCGCCCGTCCCGCATTGTGATTTTCTCTGGTTTCATGATCTTTCGGCCAGCGTTTCCCATGTAGCTCAACGGCGGGCGACGAGCTTTGCGAAATCCCAATCGCCGCGCTTCGGCGCCTTGAGAAAGGCGTTCGCCTCCGGCTTGTTCGTGAACTGCATCGTCTTCGGATCGAAGGCAAGCTCCTCGCCGGGATAGCGAAGCGCGATGCAGCCGATGAGCAGAGCCTCGGTGAGCGGCGCGGCATAGGCGAGACGCGAACCGCAACGGGCCGGATCCTTCGCAAGGCAGGCCTCCACGAACTCACGGTAGTGGTTGTAGCCGGACGCCTTTTCGCCGGGCGCGATGGCCGCGTCAAACGCCGCCTTGTCCCCGGCAATGCACCACGGACGGCCCGCATGGGAACCGGCAATGGTCGTCGCCTTGGAGCCGACTATTATGAGCCCGTTTCCGTCGACCTTGCCTTGGGAGGCTAGCGCCGGCACCTGCTTGGCGTCGGGCTTCACGCGTCCGTCGGTCCATACGAGCTTGATGCCGTTCGGAATCCACTTGTTCGGCGCGAACGTCATTTCGATGCGGGACTTCTTCGGATAAGCTATCGAAACCGGGCCTTCACCGAAGGTATCCGCCTTGACCTTGACGGGGAGGCCGAGCTCGAACGCCCAGAACGCAGGGTCGGCGTTATGTACGGCCATGTCGCCGATCGCGCCGCAGCCATAGGCCCACCAACCGCGCCATTTGAACACGTGATACGCCGTGGAGAAGCCGTGGTCCTCGGCGGGGCCGCACCAGCAGTCCCATGCGTTGGGCGCGTAGCCCTTCGGAAGTGGCTCCGCCTTGGCATAGGCCTTCATGCCCTGCGGCCAGACAGGGCGGTCGCTCCAACTGTAGATTTCCTTGATGTCGCCCCAATAACCGGCATCGCGCAGGGCCTTGTAGCGCCACACTCCCGGATGCCCTTGGTTACCCATCTGCGCGACTACGCCCGTCTCGAGCTGCGTCTTGAGCATCAGCTCGCACTCCTCGACAGTGCGGGCAAGCGGCTTCTGCACGTAGACGTGCTTGCCAGCCTTCATGCAGTCGATGGCAATGTATGCGTGGGTGTGGTCAGGCGTGCCGATCTGCACCGCCTCGAACTTGTCGCCCATGATGCGCAGCATGTCGCGATAGTCGGTGAACTTCGGGATGCCGGGATACTTCTTCTCCCAGCGGGCGAACGCACCGGGGTTGATGTCGCATACGGCTACGAGGTCGCAACCGGCCGTGATCAGACTCTCGGTGGCGCTGCCGCCCATGCGGTCGCAGGCGATTGAAGCGATCTTCAGACGACGTCCCTTGACGGCGCCCTTGAAATCGGTTGTCGGCGCAAGGTCAATGGCGCCATACGCTCCGAACGAAAACGCGCCCAGCCCGGCCACGAACGAACGACGGTTGAGCGAAAACAGATTTGCAGACATCATATCCTCCTTGGATTCACAAACGTCCTCATTATCCCATATTCCCACGCCTCGCGCAAGGCTTTTCGTCCAGAGCCTTGCCGCGGCCGCCGAGTCAGTTCTCGTCCGAATGAAGACCGCCGGAGCCGGCCTCTACGTGCATTTAATTCTGTATGGAACGCTACTCGATGTCGACGACACTTGCCCAATGCAGGAGAAGTTCGTGGTTCTTAGGCGACTGGTCTCGCGACGATTCCGCCGCCGCGACGATCGGGAGCCACTTCTGTACGTCCGGCAACTTCGCCTTCAGCGCTTCGCACGCAAGAGCCATGTATTTTTCGGCCGCCGCGATGTGGCCCGAGAGCCAGAAGAGGAGATACGTGCGCGCCACGTCGGCGAGCGGGTCGCCGAGGCGCACGTGGCTCCAGTCGATCACGCGCCAGTCGCCCTTCGGCGTGATGATCACGTTCGTCGGGTTGAAGTCGCCGTGGCAGAGCGCCTTGCCGCGCGGATAGCTTTGGAGCTTCATGTGCAGGTCGTAGCGCGTCTCGCGCGGAAGCGGCGAAGCGGATATCTGCTTGTCGAGCTTGTCGGCGAGATTGCCCATGCGCTCCGAGGTCTTCTTGAATATC